>NZ_DDFB01000150.1:0-31755 GCF_002336885.1 Novosphingobium sp. UBA1939
ATCGCCGGGCCGGGCTTCATCAACTTGCGCCTGACCGACGGCGCCTGGCTGGACGAGCTGCGGCTGATCGCGGTGGCGGGCGCCGGCTATGGCCGCTCGACGCTGGGCGGGGGCAAGGTCGTCAACGTCGAATACGTCTCCGCCAATCCCACCGGGCCGATGCACATGGGCCACTGCCGGGGCGCGGTGGTGGGCGATGCGCTGGCCAGCCTACTCGAAGTCGCCGGCCACAAGGTCATCAAGGAATACTACGTCAACGATGCCGGCGGGCAGGTCGATGTTCTCGCCCGTTCCGCGCATGTCCGCTATCGCGAAGCGCTGGGCGAGGCCGCGGGCGAGATCCCGGAGGGGCTCTATCCGGGCGATTATCTGGTGCCCGTGGGCAAGGCGCTGGCCGAGGAATTCGGCGATCGCTACGCCGCCGCCCCCGAGGCCGAATGGCTTGCGCCGTTCCGGCAGAAGGCGGTCGCGGCCATGCTGGTGATGATCAAGGACGATCTCGCCCTGCTCGGCATCCATCACGACCTGTTCTCGTCGGAGGCGGAGCTGCAGGCGGCCGGCAAGCCCGAAGCCGCCGAAGCCTGGCTGCGCGCGCACGATCTGGTCTATGACGGGCATCTCGAGGCGCCCAAGGGCAAGACGCCGGAAGACTGGGAGCCGGTGGAACTGCCGCTGTTCCGTTCGACGAAGTTCGGCGACGATCAGGACCGGCCGATCAAGAAGTCCGACGGGACCTGGACCTATTTCGGCGCGGACCTCGCCTACCATTTCCAGAAGGCGGAAAAGGCCGATGCGCTGGTCGATATCTGGGGTGCGGATCATGCCGGCACGGTCAAGCGGATCAAGGCCGCCGTCGCCGCGCTGACCGGCGCGGAAGGCAAGCCGATCCCGTTCGAGGTGAAGCTGGTGCAGATGGTCCAGCTGCTGCGCGATGGCCAGCCGGTGAAGATGTCGAAGCGGGCGGGCACGTTCGTCACGCTGGCCGACGTGGTGCGCGAAGTGGGCAAGGACGTGGTCCGTTTCACCATGCTGACGCGCAAGCCCGATGCGCAGATGGACTTCGACTTCGCCCGCGTGGTGGAAGCGTCGAAGGACAATCCGGTGTTCTATGTGCAGTATTGCCACGCCCGGATCAGCTCGACGCTGCGCAAGGGCGCGGCCGAGGGCTTTGCACCCTCCGCTGCCGATCTTGCGGGGCTGGGGCCGGAGGAGTTGGCGCTGGTGAAGCTGGCCGCGCAGTTCCCGCGTCTGGTGGAAGCGGCCGCGATCGCGCGTGAGCCGCACCGGGTGGCGTTCTTCCTCTACGATCTGGCGGCAGCGTTCCACTCCTACTGGAACCTGGGCAACGATCGACCCGAAAAACGGTTCATAGTGGCACAGGATGCCGCGTTGACGGCGGCTCGGCTTTTCCTCGCGGCGCAAATCGGGCAGGTTGTGCGCAACGGCCTTGCCATCCTTGGGGTGGAAGCGGCCGAGGAACTGTGAAGGGTCAGCGACGTGAACATGGCGGACGGGGAGCAGGACGGGCAGCACGAACAGCGCGACGGGGGAGAACATTCCCCCGCGTCGATGCCGTTCGACGCGACGGAGGAGGCGGCCGAGAGCGCGGCTGGCGCGCGTCTGGCGCTGGGCGACGAACAGCGGCTGCCGTGGCTTGAGGGCGCGGATGACGTGGAATTCGATGACGAGGAGCCGGGCAACGGCCGCTTCATCGGTTTCGCGGTTCTCGGGCTGATCCTGCTCGCGGCGATTCTCGGTGGGGTCTATTGGGCCACGCACCGGGGTGGCCCCGCCGCCAATGCCGATGGCAGCCTGATTGAAGCGAGCCGCGAACCGTACAAGATCGCGCCCAAGGAGCCGGGTGGCAAGACGTTCCAGGGCACCGGCGATTCCAGCTTCAAGGTGAGCGAGGGCGAAAAGCCGGCGGCGAACCTTGCCGGCGGAGCGGCCCCGGCGGCTTCGGCGTCGGCATCGGGTTCCGCTACTGCGTCGGCCGCTGCTAGTGCCAATGCGCCCAAGCCCGGCGCGGCCCCGGCCGCACCGGCTGCGGGGGGCGTGGGCGTGCAGATCGGCGCGTTTTCCAGCAGTTCTTCCGCCGAAGCCGCGTGGAGCAAGCTTTCGGGCCAGCACGAGGCGCTTAAGGGCCTCAACCACCGTGTGGTCGAAGGCAAGGCGGATATCGGCACGGTCTATCGCCTTCAGGCGCTGGCGGGCGACGCCGGGGCGGCCAACGCGCTGTGCGGCCGGTTGCAGGCGGGCGGCCTCAAGTGCCAGGTGAAGCGCTGATCCGGCTTTTCCCCGCCATTCCGGCAGCGAAGCCTTGCGGAATGGCGGGTTTTGGCCGAATCCTGCCGCATGGTTCCGGCGATCTTCGGCCTTTCGGGCCTGACCCTCACCGATAACGAGCGCGCTTTCTTCCGCGATGCCGATCCGGCCGGCTACGTGCTGTTCGGCCGCAACGTGGCCGATCGCGCGCAACTGCGGGCGCTGACCGACGATTTGCGCGCGTTGCACGGGCGCGACCGCACGCTGATCTGCATCGATCAGGAAGGCGGCCGCGTGGCGCGGATGAAGCCGCCGGTATGGCCGCCCTATCCGCCGGGCGAACGGTTCGACCGGCTGTGGGATGTGGCGCCGGCGACCGCTATCGAGGCGGTCCGCGCCAATGCCGAGGCGCTGGGGCTCGATCTGGCCGAAGCGGGGATCAGCGTCGATCTGCTGCCGCTGCTGGATGTGCGCCAACCCGGCGCGCACGATGTGATCGGCGATCGCGCCTATGGCTCGGAGCCGCTGCGCGTGGCGGCGCTTGGCCGTGCGGCTTTGGACGGACTGGCGCGCGCGGGCCTGGCCGGGGTGATCAAGCACATGCCGGGGCATGGCCGCGCCACGGCGGATAGCCACAAGGAAATGCCCACGGTCGATGCTTCGGCCGAGGAACTCGACATCGATCTGGAGCCGTTCCGCACGCTGGCCGGGGCAGCGATCGGGATGACCGCGCATGTCCGCTACACCGCGTGGGATGCGGAAAACCCCGCTACGCAATCGCCGTTCGTGATCGGCGAAGTGATCCGCAAGCGCATCGGGTTCGATGGTCTGCTGATGACCGACGATCTCGACATGGAAGCGCTGGCGGGCAGCGTGCCCGAACGCGCCGCCCGGGCCATTGCCGCCGGGTGCGATCTGGTGCTCAACTGCTGGGCGAAGATGGACGACATGGTCGGTATCGCCAGCGCCACCCCGACGATCAGCGCGGCCGCGCAGGACCGGCTGGTCCGTGCGCTGCGGGACACGACCGATTTCGCTTCCCCTGCACCAATGGAGCGGCACGCGGCGCTTGTCGCCCGGCGTGACGAATTGCTCGCGCTGGCGGAGGCGCACGCCTGATGGATCAGGCCGCCGCCCCGCCTGCCTCGCTGTTCGATGGCGATGCGGTGTGGAACGGCGTGGCCTCGGCGGCGACCGAGGACGCTTCGCTCTATCTGGAGCTGGACGGCTGGGAAGGGCCGCTCGATTTGCTGCTGGACCTTGCCCGCCGGCAGAAGGTGGATCTCCGGCGGATTTCGATCCTCGAACTGGTAGACCAGTACCTCGGCTATATCGAGCGGGCCGAGGCGTTGAAGCTGGAACTGGCGGCGGACTACCTGGTGATGGCGGCCTGGCTCGCTTACCTCAAGTCGCTGTTGTTGCTGCCGGACGATCCGGAAATCCAGCCTTCGCCCGAGGAACTGGCGCTGCGCCTGCAATTGCGCCTGCAACGGCTGGGCGCGATGCGGGAAGCTGGGGCGCGGCTGATGGCGCGGGACCGGCTGGGGCGCGACGTGTTTGCGCGCGGTGCGCCGGAAGGGCTGCATGTCGATCAGGGGCGACGCTGGGAGTGTGACCTGTTCATGCTGATGCAGGCCTATGGTCAGGTGAAGGCGCGCACCGCGCCCGTGGTCCACATGGTGCGCGAACGCCCGGTGATGACGCTGGAATCCGCGCTCACCCGCGTGGCGACAATGCTGGGCGTGACCGTGGACTGGATGGACTTGCGCGCGTTCCTGCCGTCGCGGTGCGATCCCGCCTGGACCGATCCGCAATTGCGCCGTTCCGCGCTGGCCTCCAGCTTCGTCGCGGCGCTGGAACTGGCCAAGCAGGGGAGAGCCGAGATCGCGCAGGACGAAATGTTCGGGCCGCTGATGCTGCGGGCGGCGCAATCATGATGGAAGAACTGCCGGAGGATCGGGCGGACAGCCTGATCGATGCCCGCGGAGGATCGCCCGACGATCTCGTTCGCGCCGTGGAAGCGGCCCTGTTCGCATCCGGCGAGCCGCTGACGCCCCAGCAACTGTCCGCCCATCTCGGCGGCGCGCGGGTTGATGGCGCGCTGGAGCAGCTTGTCGCGCACTATGCCGGGCGCGGGATCGAACTCGTCGAGCGCGGCGGCTGCTGGCATTTCCAGACGGCGGCCGATCTGGCCCACCTGCTGCGAACGGAGCGCGAGGATGTGCGCCGTCTGTCGCGGGCCGCGACCGAGGCCTTGGCGATCATCGCCTATCACGAACCGGTCAGCCGCGCCGAGATCGAGGCGATCCGGGGCGTGCAGACATCGCGCGGCACGCTGGACGTGCTGCTGGAAGCGGGCTGGATTCGCGTCGCCGGCCGGCGCGAGGTGCCGGGGCGGCCCACGATCTATGCCACGACGCCCGGCTTCCTTGCGCACTTCGGGCTGGAATCGCGCCGGGACCTGCCGGGGATCGACGAATTGCGCGCCGCCGGCCTGCTTGACCCGGTGGACGATGTTTTCGCGGCCTTGACCGGGCATGATGACGAGGATCAGGCTGATGCCGAACCGGCCTTTTCCGACGTCGAAGACGAATCTTTGCGGCCTGATTGACTCTTTACGGCTTGGATTGACTGGCGATTCCGCACGAGATGTCCTATCTGGAGCGGAGAAGGAGATTTTACGATGGGTAGCCTGTCCCTACCGCACCTGATTATCCTCGCGCTGGTCGTTCTCGTGCTTTTCGGGCGTGGTCGCATTTCCGAAATGATGGGCGATTTCGGCAAGGGTATCAAAAGCTTCAAGCAGGGTATGACGGAAGAGACCGATCGTCCGGTAACCGCGCCGCCGCCGCAGCTTCAGCAGTCGACGCCGCCGGCGCCGTCCGCGCAGACCACTGCCGCTCCGGCGGAGCAGCACGGACCCTCGGGCAACGCCTGACACAGCCCGGATACCGGACCCGATCTGAACCATGTTCGACGTAGCGCCGTCAGAGCTGCTGCTGGTGGCCATTGTCGCCATCGTGGTGATCGGCCCCAAGGACCTGCCGCTTGCTCTGCGCACGGCAGGCCGCTGGATGGGCAAGATCCGCCGCGTCTCCAACCATTTTCGCTCCGGGATCGAAACCATGATCCGCGAGGCGGAAATGGAGGAAATGGAGCGCAAGTGGCGCGAACAGAACGCCGCGATCATGGCGCAGGATGCGACGCAGGACGGGGGGAAGGCCGCCGAAGGGCAGACGCCTGATGCCGCTGCCGATCAGGTCGCGGCGCCGGCCGTCATGCCCGAAGTCGCGGCGCACGCGCCGACGCCTCCGGTCGAACCCGCGCCAGCTGCTCCCGCATCTCAAACCGACGCACCCCGGCTGCTATGATTCGCGATATCGACGAAACGCAGGCGCCCTTGCTGGACCACCTGCTGGAACTGCGCACGCGGCTGTTGCGCTGCGTCTATGCGCTGGCGGTCACGTTCGCGATCTGCTTCTATTTCGCGGACGATATCTTCGCGCTGCTGGCGCGTCCGCTGATGGAAGCGTTTCCGCCGGGGCAGGGCAAGCTGATCTACACCAAGCTCTACGAAGCGTTCTTCGTGGAACTGAAGGTTTCCCTGTTTGCCGCGTTCCTGCTGAGCTTTCCGATCATCGCCAACCAGCTCTGGGCCTTCGTGGCTCCGGGGCTCTATGCGCGGGAAAAGAAGGCGTTCCTGCCGTTCCTGATCGCCACGCCGATCCTGTTCACCGCCGGCGCCAGCCTGGCCTACTTCATCGTCATGCCCACGGCCTTCAAATGGTTCCTCGGCTTTCAGGGCGACAAGGGCGGGCTGCATCTGGAGGCGCTGCCGGGCACGGGCGATTACCTGAACCTCGTCATGCAGTTCATCCTGGCGTTCGGCATCAGCTTCCTGTTGCCGGTGTTGCTGATGCTGCTGAACCGCGCCGGGATCGTCACGCGCGCGCAACTGGTGGCCGCGCGGCGCTACGTGATCGTCGGGATCACCGCGCTAGCTGCCGTGATTACGCCGCCCGATGTTGTGTCGCAGCTGATGCTCGCCATTCCGCTGCTGTTCCTGTTCGAAGGCACGCTGGTGGTGATGCGCTTCGCCGAGAAGTCCGATGCGGTAGAAAAGGCGAAGCAGGAAGCCGCAGCCGCCGCGGGCGAGCCGACCCGGCTTCTTCCCTGATTCCCTGATCGATTTCTCCCGCCCCTCTGCGTCATTTGAGCGTGGCATCGCTTGCCATGTGTCCGTCTGTTGCTAAGGACGCGGGAGTAGCTCGAAAGGCCACCAGGGATGAGCCTGACGTTGGCGGCGCTCTATGCGCTTGCACTGATTGGTATCCTGTTTGTCGTTGCCGCCCTGGTCGAAGCGCGCGCGGAAGCGGCGCGCAGCCGTCCGGCGCTGCGCCATGTCGCCTATACGCTGGCGCTGGGCGTCTATTGTTCGAGCTGGACGTTCTATGGCGCGGTCGGCAGCGCGGTGCGCGAAGGGTGGAACTACCTGCCGATCTACCTCGCGCCGTCGCTGCTGCTGATTTTCGCCCCGGCCCTGCTGCGGCGGCTGGCCGAAGCGGTGCACGAGGAAAAGGCCACCACCATTTCGGATTTCATCGCCGCCCGCTTCGGGCACGATCCCGGAATGGCGCGGCTGGTCACGCTGATCGCGCTGGTGGGCATCATTCCCTATGTCGCGCTGCAATTGCGCTCGATTGGCAGTGCCATAGCGGTCGTTTCGGGCAGCGACGTCGCGGTGCCGGTGATGGTTGCCGCGTCGGTCGTGCTTGCCGCTTTCGCGATCCTGTTCGGCGCGCGGCGGTATGAAGTCGCCGGGCGAAGCGAGGGCATGTTGTTCTCGATCGCGCTGGAATCGATCATCAAGCTGGTGGCGCTGATCGTGGTGAGCGCGATCGCCGTCTATGTCATCGCGCAGGCGCCGCCGGAGCGGTTCGCTGTCGGATTGCGCGAAACGGCGGCGCGTTTCGCTCCCTCGCATCTCTCGTTCGAATTCGTGGTGATCGGCATGATTTCCGCGATGGCGATCGTGGTACTGCCGCGCCAGTTCTTCATGGGCCTGGCCGAAGCGCAGCAGCCCGATGACCTGCCACGCGCGCGGTGGGGCGTGGCGGCCTATGTCGGCGGTATGGCGGTGCTGGTCCTGCCGATCGCCCTCGCAGGGCTTGTGGCCTTGCCGCCCGCCGCCGTGCCCGACCTGTTTGTGCTGGCGCTTCCCGATGCCGCAGGGCTGCACTGGCTGACATCCATCGCGCTGCTCGGCGGGATCAGTTCTGCCAGCGCCATGGTTATCGTGGACGCCACCGCGTTGGCGACGATGGTCTCGAACGACCTGATCTTCCCCGCTGTTCTGCGCAGCGAGACCGACGATGCCGCCGGCGCTCTGGGGCGGCGGATGATGGTGGTGCGGCGCTCGGCGATCGTCGGCATCGTCGCGCTGGCGCTGGTCTGGGCGCTGATGCTGTCGCCGCGCAGCTCGCTCGCCTCGATCGGGCTGGTCGCTTTTGCGGCGATGGCGCAGTTTACCCCGCATTTCGTGCTGGGGATTTTCGGCAAGGATCGCGATCCGGTTGCCGGGCGCGCCAGCCTGGCCGCCGGCTTCGCGCTGTGGCTGTGGACGCTGGCCATGCCGCAGGTCCTGCCCGAAGCGTGGATGACCGCATTGGCCGGAACGTTGGCCGATCCCTTGCGCCTGCTCGGCATCGGCCATGCCAGCCCGCTGGTGCATGGCGTGCTGTGGAGCATGGCGGCCAACCTGATCGTGCTTGTTGCCGGGACGGCGGGGCGCGATCCTGGAAGCCGCCTGCCGATCATGTTGCGTGGCGCGCGGCCGGTACGCAACATCGGCGAACTGGCCGATCTGGTCGGTCGCTTCACGGGCGAGGAACGGGCGGAAGAGGAGTTTCCGGTGTACCGGCGGGCGCTGCCGGTCGATCGGCTGACGGCCCGACGGGCGCAGGACCTCATCGCCGGGGTGGTCGGAGTCTCGTCGGCGCGCACGCTCGTCGCCTCCGCGCTGGCCGGCGCGCAGATGAGCATCGAGGACGTGGCGCGGCTGCTTGACGAGGGCGGCCAGTCGCTCCGCTTCTCGCGCACGCTGCTGGCGGCCACGTTCGAGAACCTGCATTCGGGCATCAGCGTCATCGATGCGGACCTCAATCTGGTGGCGTGGAACACGCAATACATCGAACTGTTCAACTACCCGCCGGGGCTGGTGCGCGTGGGCGTCCCCATCGCCGACCTGATCCGCTTCAACGTCGAGCGCGGCCATTTCGCGGGGACGCCGGACGAGGAAGTGGAGAAGCGGTTGGCGCATCTGCGCGCACGCCGGACGTTCACGTCGGAGCGTGTGCGGCCCGACGGGCGCGTCATCCGGTCCACCGGTGGACCGATGCCGGGCGGCGGCTATGTCACCGCCTTTGCCGATACCACCGAGGAAGCTCGCGTGCGGGGGGAACTGCGGCGCACGTTGGAACAACTGGAAAGCCGCGTCGCCGAACGCACGCGGGAATTGTCCGAAGCCAATCGCCTGCTGGCCGAATCGACGCGCGAGAAGACGCGCTTCCTTGCCGCGGCCAGCCACGATCTGCTGCAGCCGCTTCATGCGGCGCGGCTGTTCGCTTCCGCTCTTGATCGCAGCGTGGAAGGCGGCGCGAAAATCATGGTCGCGCGGGTGGAGCGCTCGATCGTGGCGGCAGAAGACCTGCTGCGCGCGCTGCTCGATATCAGCAAGCTCGATGCTGGCGGCATCCAGCCCAGTCCCGAGGTGATTCCGCTGGCGCGCCTGCTGCGCGACATCGCCGAAGGCATTCGCCCGATGGCGGAGGAAAAGGAACTGCGGCTGACGGTGGGGCCGGTGTTCGGCGCAGTGGAAACCGACCCCGGCCTGCTGCGCTCCGTTCTTCAGAACCTGCTGTCGAACGCCGTGCGCTATACCGAGCAGGGCGGTATTCTCGTCGGCGTCCGCCGGCGCGGCACTACGCTGCGGATTGACGTGGTCGATACGGGTGTGGGCATTCCCGAAGACCAGCAGAAGGCGGTGTTTTCCGAATTTACCCGCCTGGGGGCGGTGGAGGCCGAAGGCCTTGGCCTTGGCCTTGCCATCGTGGAACGGATCGCCAGGCTGCTCGGCGTTCGCCTGGAGCTTGCGTCAACGCCGGGCAAAGGCAGCCGGTTCAGCGTGATCCTGCCCGCCGTCGCGATGCCCGACGAGGACGCAGATGCGCACGCGCCTTTCAGCGCCGGCCGGCCGGTCCGCGCGCTGACGGTGCTGGTGGTGGACAACGATCCCGTCATCATCGAAGCTTCGGAAGCCCTTCTGGGCGGGAGCGGTCATACTGTGCTGGGCGCCGCGACTATGGCCGAGGCGCTGGCGCTGGTGGGGCGCGCGGATGTCGCGCTGCTCGATTTCCACCTCGATGGCGGGGAGGACGGCATTGCCCTGGCCGATCTGATCCACAAGGATCGCCCGGCCATGCCGATGGCGATGGTCACGGCCGAAAGCGGCGCGCAACTGCGCCGCCGCGCGCGCCGGCGCGGTATTCCGCTGTTCGTGAAGCCGATCGATCCGTCCGCGCTGGAAGCCTTCCTCGCGCGGGTCTCAATGCGCGAGGTCGAGCCCCAGTGACCGCGCGACCAGCGCGGCCTGCGTGCGGTTGCGCACGTCCAGCTTGCGCATGATCGCGGTCATGTGCGCCTTGACGGTGGCTTCGCTCATACCAAGGTCGTGGGCGATCTGCTTGTTGAGTTTGCCTTCCAGCACCGCGAGCAGCACCTTGAGTTGAGTCGGCGTCAGGCCCGCCACCTCGCGGCGAACCTGATCGACAGGCTCGGCCTGCGGGTGAATCTCCTCGGGCCGGCCCAGCGCCTTCCGGATGGCATCCTCGATCACGGTCAGATCGGCATCCTTGCGCAGGAAGCCCACCGCGCCGAATGCGCGCGCCTCCTGCGCGGCGTTGGCGCCCTCGGCGCTAGACACCACCAGGATCGGCACATCGGGCTTTTCGGCGTGGAGCAGGGCGATCCCGGAATAGCCCACCGCGCCCGGCATCTTCAGGTCCAGCGTGATAAGGCGCAAGTCGGGCGCGTCGGCCGTCGCCTTCGCGGCGGCGGCCAGCGTGCCTGCTTCCAGGATTTTCGCTTCGGGCGCGACGTGGGCAACCGCGACCGTCAGGGCCTGACGGAACAACGGGTGATCGTCGGCGATCAGGATCGTACTTATACGGCCTCCGCCAATTTCGGTCGATTGGCCAGAAGATGGTCCACGACCGAAGGATCGGCAAGGGTAGACGTATCGCCAAGGTTACTTACGTCGTTTTCTGCGATCTTGCGGAGGATTCGCCGCATGATCTTGCCGCTCCGCGTCTTGGGCAGGCCGGGAGCGAACTGGATCACGTCCGGCGTGGCGATCGGGCCGATCTCGTGCCGCACCCACTGGATCAGCTCCTTGCGCAGCGCCTCGTCAGGTTCGATCTCGGCATTGCAGGTGACGTAGGCGTAGATGCCCTGGCCCTTGATCTCGTGCGGCATCCCCACCACGGCGGCTTCGGCCACCTTGGGATGGGCGACCAGCGCGCTTTCGATCTCGGCCGTGCCCATGCGGTGGCCGGACACGTTGATCACGTCGTCGATGCGGCCGGTGATCCAGAAGTACCCGTCCTCGTCGCGGCGGGCGCCGTCACCGGTGAAATAGAGGCCCTTGAACGTGGTGAAATAGGTCTGGAAGAAGCGTTCGTGATCGCCCCACACGGTGCGCATCTGGCCGGGCCACGAATCGGTCACGACCAGGCAGCCGTCGGTCGCCCCGTCCAGGAACGTGCCGTCGTTGTCGACCAGCGCAGGCTTCACGCCGAATATCGGGCGCGTGGCGGACCCCGGCTTCAGCGCCGTGGCGCCGGGCAGGGGCGTGATCATCGCGCCGCCGGTTTCGGTCTGCCACCAGGTGTCGACGATCGGGCAGCGGCCTTCGCCCACCACCTTGTGATACCATTCCCAGGCTTCGGGATTGATCGGCTCGCCCACCGAACCCAGCAGGCGCAGCGTCTTGCGGCTGGTCTTCTTCACCCATTCGTCGCCTTCGCGCATCAGCGCGCGCAACGCGGTGGGGGCGCCATAGAAGATCTCGACGCCGAACTTGTCCACCACCTGCCAGAAGCGGCTGGCATCGGGGAAGTTGGGCACGCCTTCGAACATCACCGTGGTCGCGCCATTGGCCAGCGGGCCATAGACCACATACGAATGGCCCGTGACCCAGCCGATGTCCGCCGCGCACCAGTAGATCTGGCCGGGCCGGTAGTCGAACACGTACTGGTGCGTCAGCGATGCCCAGACCGAATAGCCGCCGGTGGTGTGCAGCACGCCCTTGGGCTTGCCGGTGGAGCCGGAGGTGTAGAGGATGAACAGCGGGTCTTCCGCGCTCATTTCCTCGGGCGCGCATTCGGCGGCTTGCGTGGCGACGGCGGTCGCCCAGTCGACATCGCGGCCTTCGACCATGGCCACGGCGGCGCCGGTGCGGCGGAGCATGATCACGGTATCGACATCGGGGCACTGCTTGAGCGCTTCATCGACATTGGCCTTGAGCGGCACCTTCTTGCCGCCACGCAGCCCTTCGTCGGAGGTGAGCACGATGCGGCTGTCGCAGTCGATGATGCGGCCGGCGAGCGCGTCGGGCGAAAAGCCCGCAAACACGATCGAATGGATGGCGCCAATGCGCGCGCAGGCCAGCATGGCCACGGCAGCTTCGGGCACCATCGGCAGGTAGATCGTGACCCGCTCGCCCTTCTTCACGCCCTTGGCGCGCAGGAGGTTGGCGAAGCGGCAGACGTCCTCGTGAAGCTGGCGATAGGTGATGCGGCGTTCCGCATCCTCGGGGCTGTCCGGCTCCCACAGGATGGCGATGGCGTCGCCGCGCTCGGCCAGGTGCCGGTCCAGGCAGTTGGCGGACAGGTTCAGCGTGCCGTCGGCGAACCACTTGATGCCGAAATCGGCCTCGTGAAAGCTGGTTTCCTTGACGCGGGTGAACGGCTTGATCCAGTCGATCCGCTGCGCTTCCTCGCGCCAGAATGCGTCGGGCTCCTCGACGGAGCGGCGGTACATTTCCTGATAGCGCGCATCGTCGATCAGCGCGTTGGCCGACCATTCCGACGGAACGGGGTAGATGGCCTCACCCATACTCAGGCTCTCCTCACATAATTCGTTGCCGCAACCCTACCGCACGGGGCCGGAGCGGCGCGCCTAGACAATGGTCGTAGATATAAGACCAAGCTCCGGCTGGTTACCAGTTCCGGTTCAAGGAAAAACCTATCCGCAGTGCCTCGCCAGATGGGCACCGGGAGAGGGATTGTCCGAATGAGCATCAAGATCAGGGGGTCTGTTTGGCTGCTTGCAGCAACCGCGCTGGCGGTGCCCGGCATGGTCCAGGCACGTCCAACCAGCCGTGAAGCCGCACTCGAAGCGCGCCTGCAACGGCTCGAAGCCGAAATGACGCAGCTGCGTGCCGATCTCAAGAGCGCGCGCGACGAGCAGGCGGTCCATGCCGATCAGGCTATCGCGGTGCGGCAGACCGCCGAACAGGCGCAGGCCCAGGCGCTGGTCGCGACCCGCACGGCGGAAGCCGCCGCCACGAAAAGCGACGAGGCGACGGCCAAGGCCACCGCGCTGGCGGACGCCGCGCCGAAGCAGGGCTTCCGTTCGGGCAATTCCAACGTCGTCCTCTCGGGTTACATCAAGCTGCTGGCTAGCAGCGCGCGCTACAGCGGCGGCGACGATCCCAGCAATTCGCTGGGGCGCGACCTCTACCTGCCGCAGTCGATCCCGGTGTTCAACCCGGCCAGCCCGACCTCGCCGACGCGCGTGACCGATTTCACCGCCAAGCAGACCCGGTTCTGGGTGGATGCCAACACCAAGCTCGGCAGCCACGCGCTGAAGGCCTATATCGAGTTCGACTTCCAGGCCGCGCCGGGCACGCCGCAGGCGCTGGGGCAGGGTACGCAGCGGACGACCAACGCCTATGACCTCGCCATGCGGCGCGCGTTCGTGCAGTTCGATCGGTGGATGTTCGGGCAGGAATTCACCAACTTCTCGAACCCGGCCGTCTATCCCGAAAGCACCGACTATGTCGGCGGCGTCGATGGCCTGATCTTCGTGCGCCAGCCGATGGTCCGCTACAGCCTGCCGCTCGACAAGGGGCTGACGTTGCACCTGGCGGCGGAGAATCCTGAAACAGCTTCGGCCACGGCGGGCGCCGCCGCGCTGATCGAGAATGGCGAGGACCACACGCCCGATTTCACCGCGCGGCTGGAATATGCGGGCAAGTTCGGGTTCCTCGACGTTGCCGCGCTGGGCCGCCAGCTGCGCGTGGACAACGCGCGGACTGGCTTGGCCCACATCAGCGATTCGCGCGTGGGCTGGGGCATCAGCACCACGGGCAAGATATTCCTCAACGAAAAGCACACCAGCGACATCCGCTTCCAGGCGACCTACGGCGAAGGGATTGGCCGCTACCTGGGCCTGAACTTCAGCCCGGATACGGTGCTGCAGGCCAATGGCCAGCTCGGCAGCGTGCGCAACCTGGCCCTGTTCGGCTCGGGCCGCTTCGCGCTGAACGATCAATGGCGGGTGAACCTGATCGGCAGCTTCCAGCGCGTGAGCTACGCCGGCTATCTCAACCGCACCACGGCGGGCATCGCCATGTACAACCGCCAGGCGTGGAGCATCGCCGGCAACGTATTCTATTCGCCGGTCAAGAATGTCGACCTTGGTGTCGAATACCGCCATGGTGACCGGCGTCTGGTCAACGATCTGAACGGCCACGTCGATCGCCTGGATTTCGCCGCGAAGTATAGTTTCTAGAAGAAGTACCTAAAAATCATAACGATGCACGCGGCTCTTCGGGTCGAACAGCCGTAAAATAGACGTTCAGATCCTGTCTGGGACTGGGAGAGGCAATCATGGACTATCAGGAAATACCGGCGGATGCCGTCGGACTGCCAAAGCATCATCAGGCGACACACAGCGAAAAGCTGATCATCACGGCATCGTCGCTGGGCACGGTGTTCGAATGGTACGATTTCTACCTCTATGGTCTGCTGACCTCGATCATCGCGGCCAAGTTCCTGACCGGGCTGAACCCGACCACGTCGTTCATCATGGCGCTGCTGGTCTTTGCGGCGGGCTTCATCGTCCGCCCGTTCGGCGCGCTGGTCTTCGGCAAGATCGGCGATACCTTCGGCCGGCGCTATACCTTCATCATCACGCTGGTGGTGATGGGGCTTTCCACCTTCCTGGTCGGCTGTCTTCCCACCTACGAGACGGTCGGCGTCGCCGCGCCGATCATGCTGGTCGTCCTGCGCATGTTCCAGGGTCTGGCGCTGGGTGGCGAATACGGCGGCGCGGCGACCTACGTTGCCGAACATGCGCCCAACAACAAGCGCGGGCTTTATACCAGCTGGATCCAGATCACTGCCACGGCGGGCCTGGCCATGGCGCTGCTGATCGTGATCACGGTGCGTTCGCCCGTGACCGGCCTGGGCGAGGATGCGTTCAAGGCCTGGGGCTGGCGCGTTCCCTACCTGCTGTCGGGCCTGTTCCTGGTGGTGGGCCTGTGGCTGCGCCTGAAGCTGCATGAATCGCCGGTGTTCCAGAAGATGAAGTCGGAAGGCACCGCCTCCAAGGCGCCGCTGACCGAAGCCTTCGGCGAATGGAAGAACCTGAAAGTCGTGCTCATCGCCTTCTTCGGCGCGATCGCCGGGCAGGCGGTGATCTGGTACACCGGTCAGCTCTACGCCATGTATTTCCTGGAAAAGATGCTCAAGGTGGATGGCATCCAGGCCAACACCCTGACGATCATCGCGCTGGCGATGGCCACGCCGTTCTTCCTGTTCTTCGGCTGGCTTTCGGACAAGGTCGGTCGCAAGCCGATCATCCTCGGCGGCGCGGCGCTGGCGGCCGTCACGCTGTTCCCCGTGTTCCATGCCTTGACCGACGCGGCCAACCCCGCGCTGGCGAAGGCCCAGGCCACGGCGCCGGTCAAAGTGACGGCGTTCCCCGGCGAATGTTCGTCGCAGTTCGATCCGGTGGGCGGCAACAAGTTCGACACCACCAGCTGCGATATCGTCAAGAACGCGCTCGCCAAGGCGGCGGTGAACTATGAGAACGTCGCCGCACCGGCTGGTGCCATCGCGTCGGTGACCATCGGCGGGGAAACGATCGTCGCGCCCGATCCGTCCACGGTTTCCGGCGACGACCGGAAGAAGGCGATCGCCGCCTTCACCGCCAGGGTCGCGGGTGCGCCTGAAGTGAAGGCGAAGCCTGCGGAAGGCGACAAGCCCGCGGTCGAAGCCAAGCCCGCCGTGGTGGGCGAGCTGGAGAAGGTCGGCTATCCGGCCAAGGCCGATCCGGCGCAGATGAACAAGCCGCTCGTCGTCGCGCTGCTGTTCTACCTCGTGCTGCTGGTGACGATGGTCTACGGCCCGATCGCGGCCATGCTGGTGGAACTGTTCCCCAGCCGCATCCGCTACACCTCGATGTCGCTGCCCTATCACATCGGCAACGGCTGGCTGGGCGGACTGCTGCCGGCGATCGGTTTCGCGATGGTCGCGGCCAACGGCGATATCTACCACGGCTTCTGGTACCCGGTCGTGGTCGCGGCGGCCACCGTGGTGATCGGGCTGTTCTTCCTGCCCGAAACCTTCCGCCGGAACATCGACCAATGACCAATGGCGCCGCGCCTTGTGTTCGATCAAGGTGCGGCGCCGAACCCCTTGGTACGGGGACGGGGACAGGAGAGGTTCGACGATGAGCGAAGCCTACAGCCGCGCGTGGCGCGACAGTATCGAGCAGCCGGAACGGTTCTGGTCCGAAGCGGCCAAGGCGCTGGAGTGGACCTCCGCGCCTTCGCGCGTGTGGGACGAAGATGGCGGGTGGTTTCCCGACGGTACGCTCAACACCGCGCACAATTGTCTGGACCGGCATATCGCGGCGGGGCGGGGCGAAGCCGCCGCGCTGATCTATGACAGCCCGGTCACCGACACGGTCCGGCAGTATAGCTACGCCGAACTGCTCGAGGAGACCGGCCGCGTTGCCGCGATGCTGGCCTCGCTGGGCGTTGGCCGGGGAGATCGGGTGGTCCTCTACATGCCGATGATCCCCGAAACTGTGTTCGCCATGCTGGCCTGCGCGCGGCTGGGTGCGATCCATTCGGTGGTGTTCGGCGGCTTCGCGGCGCTCGAACTGGCCAAGCGCATCGACGACGCCACGCCCACGGTGCTGCTGACCGCCTCGTGCGGGATCGAAGGCGCGCGCGTCGTTGCCTACAAGCCGATGGTGGACGAGGCGCTGGCGCTGGCGCAGCATCGGATCGAGCATGTCGTGCTGCTTCAGCGGGATCGGCTTGAAGGCACGCTGCACGCGCCGCGCGATCTCGACTGGCAGGCCCTGCGCGCCGCGACGGCGGCCGATCCCGTGCCCGCGTCGGTGCCGGTCGCGGCCGCCGATCCGCTCTATATCCTCTACACCTCCGGCACCACGGGCACGCCCAAGGGCGTGGTGCGCGAAAACGGCGGCCATGCCGTCGCGCTCGCCTGGTCGATGGCCAATATCTATGACATCGGCGCGGGTGACGTGTTCTGGGCCGCGTCCGATGTGGGCTGGGTCGTCGGCCACAGCTACATCGTCTATGCGCCGCTGCTGGTGGGGGCGACGACCGTGTTGTTCGAGGGCAAGCCCGTGGGCACGCCCGATCCCGGCACGTTCTGGCGCACCATCGCGCGCCACGGCGTGAAGACCTTCTTCACCGCGCCCACCGCGATCCGCGCCATCCGCAAGGAAGACCCCGACGGCCGGTTCATCGACGAGATCGGTACCGGGCGGTGCCAGGCGATCTTCCTCGCGGGCGAGCGGGCCGATCCGGAGACGATCGCCTGGGCGGAAGGCTGCACGGCGCTGCCCGTGATCGACCACTGGTGGCAGACCGAACTCGGCTGGCCGGCGATCGCCTCGTGCTTCGCGCTGGGCGACCTGCGCCGCAAGCGCGGCAGCGCCGGATTTCCCGTGCCGGGTTATGAGTTCACGATCCTGTCGGAAGACGGCCATCCCGTGCCCGCCGGTGAAAGCGGCGCGGTCGCGATCCGCGCGCCTCTGCCGCCCGGGGCCTTCCGCACGCTGTGGAACAACAAGGCCGGTTACGAGAAGAACTTCCTGGCCTTCCCCGGCTTCTACGAGACGGGTGATGCCGGATACATCGACGCCGAAGGCTTCGTGCACATCATGGGGCGCACGGACGACATCATCAACGTCGCCGGGCACCGCCTGTCCACCGGCCAGATGGAGCAGATCGTCGCCGGGGTCGACGGCGTGGCCGAATGCGCGGTGATCGGCGCGGACGATGCCATCAAGGGCATGATCCCCGTGGCGTTCGTGGTGCCGCGCGCGGGTGCTGAGGGCGACGACACGATGCGCGACCGGGTGATCCGGGCGGTGCGCGCGGAACTGGGGGCGGTTGCCGCGCTCAAGACCGCGTTCGTGGTCCAGCAACTGCCCAAGACCCGTTCCGGCAAAATCCTGCGCAACCTGTTGCGCAAGATCGTCAATGGCGAGGATTTCACCACCCCGCCGACGATCGAGGACCCCGCGGTGCCCGATGCACTGAAGGCCGCGGTCGGCGGGCACGCGCTGGTCTGAACCTTTCGCCCGGCCGCATCGGCGCGATGCGGCCGGGTCAGGGCCTTGGCCCGAAAGCGGCCATGAAGATGTCGGTGACGTTGCGCGCTTCGGTTTCGACAGCCGCGGGCGCAGGGGGTGGCGCGCCCCACAGGATGCGCCGGTGCATCCCGCCAAGGCACAGCGAGGTCAACGCGTCGGCCGCCAGCTGCGGATCGGCCTGGCGCAATTGTCCGCTGGCCATTCCGTCCGCCATGAAATCCCGGAGCATCGCCAATGTGGGGCCGGGCGCGCGTTCGAAGAACAACTGACCCAGCTCCGGATTGCGTCCGCTTTCCGCCACGATCAGCCGGTGCAGGCGCAACGGTTCGGGCAGGGTCAGCTTTGCCATGAAGCTGCGCGTGAATTGCAGAACGGCCGAAGGCATGTCCTTAGACGGGCGCAACAGGTCGGCGAACTGCTGGCGATAGGCGGCGGTGGCCTCATCCAGCACTGCCGCGAACAGGTCTTCCTTGTTGGGAAAATAGCTCCACAGCGTGGCCTTGGAGCCGCCCAGTTCGGCGGCGATCGCGGACATCGAGGTGGCGGCATAGCCGTTGTCGAGGAACTGGCGCTTGGCCACTTCGACAATGGCTTCGCGCCTGTCGATCTTGCGCGCCTCGCGCTTTCCGGGAGCTTTCTTTGCTGACTGCGGCATGACCGTACTATACGGTACAGTTTTATGTTGACAAGACCCCGTGCGTCGTTAATGCCTAACCGTACCACAGAGTACGGTTTTCCCATGACTCATCACCATTCCCGTTTTCTTCCGGTGCTCGCGCTCGGCGGCTCGCTGTTGCTGGGTGCCTGCGCGTCGATTCCGCACCAGGGACCGGCGCCGACGATTCGCGCGGCGGACAGCTTTGCCGCCACGCGCGCGCTTGCCCCCCAGCCCGTGCCGGCGAACGGGGTGCCAGCTGCGGCCTGGCCCGAAGCCAATTGGTGGAACGCTTACGGCGACAGCCAGTTGACCGCGCTGATCGAGGAAGGACTGGCCGGCGCACCTGATCTGGCGGCGGCGGCGGCGCGCCTGCGCGCGGCGCGCGCCCTGGCGCAGCAGGCCGGCGCCGCACGCCTGCCGTCGCTGGGCGTGCAGGGCAGCGTGGGCGAAAACAAGCAGAGCTACAACAACGGTATCCCTCGCGCCTTCGTGCCGAAGGGGTGGAACGATACCGGGCAGGTCGCCGCCACGCTGGAATTCGACCTCGATCTGTGGGGGCGCAACCGGGCCGCGCTGGCGGCCGCCACCTCGCAGGCCGAAGCGGCGCGGATCGATCTGGAACAGGCGCGGCTGGTGCTGTCCACCAACATCGCCAGCGCCTATGCCGATCTTGCCCGTCTCACGGCGGAACGCGCGGTGCAGGCACGGGCGCTGGAACTGCGGCAGCAAACGCGCGCGCTGGTGTCCGACCGCGTGACCACGGGCCTCGATACGCGCGGCGAACTGAAGCAGGCCGATGCCGCCGTGCCGGCCTCGCGCGCTGATCTTGCCGCCACCGACGAAATGATCGCGCTCACCCGCAACCGCATCGCCGCGCTGGTGGGCAAAGGGCCGGATCGCGGCATGGACATCGCGCTGCCCGCCGTGGTGGCAACCGCGCGGGGCTTGCCGGTGGACGTCACCACCGACCTGATCGGCCGCCGGCCTGACATCGCCGCCGCCCGTGCCCGGGTGGAAGCCGCCGCCAGCCGCATCAAGGTGGCGCGCGCCGATTTCTATCCGGCGATCAAGCTGAGTGCGCTGGCGGGGTTCCAGGCGCTGGGCCTTGGCAACCTGTTCGACAGCGGCTCCACCTATGGGCAGGTCGGCCCCGCGATCAGCCTGCCGCTGTTCCGGGGCGGGGCCTTGCAGGGCCAGTACCGGCAGGCGCGCGCCACCTATGACGAGGCGGTCGCGAGCTATGACGGCACGGTTGCGACGGCGTTCCGCGAAGTGGCCGACGCCGTCGCCAGCCGCAACGCGCTGGCGGCCCGCCTCGGGGAAAGCCGGCAGGCGCTGGCGGCATCGGAGCAGGCCTATGCCATTGCCCGGCAGCGCTACGAAGGCGGGCTTTCCACGTACCTCAACGTTCTGACCGCCGAGCAGCAGGTGCTGCAGAGCCGGATGGCCGTCGCCGATCTCGAAGCGCGTGCCTTCTCGCTCGATGTTGCCCTTGTCCGTGCGCTCGGCGGCGGATTTTCGATCACCAGCACCGCGATTGCCGCACCGAAGGATTCCTCCCATGGCTGAAGCCGATCCCGCCGTCCTGACCGAAGGCGCCCAGATTGCCCCTGCATCCGGCGCCAGCGAGAAACGCCGCACCGCTCTGCGCGCGATCGCGGCGGCCGTGGTGCTGGCCGCCCTTGCCTATGGCTTGTGGTACGTCCTCGTCGGCAGTCACTACGTCGAGACCGACAATGCCTATGTCGGGGCCGATACCGCCAGCGTGACGTCAATGGTCGCGGCGCAGGTTGCGGGCGTTCCGGTGCAGGATACGCAAGTCGTGAAAAAGGGCGATGTGCTGGTGCAGCTCGACGATCGCGATGCCCGCATCGCGCTGGCGCAGGCCGAGGCGGAACTGGCCAAGGCCCGCCGGATGTATGGCCAGACGGCGGCGACCAGCACGGCGCTGGCGGCGCAGGTCGCCGCGCGCGAGGCGGATATCACCCGCGCCCGGGCGCAGCTTGCCGCAGCCGAGGCGGAGTTCACCAAGGCCCGGATCGATCTCGACCGTCGCCGCCGCCTCGCACCCAATGGGGCGGTGTCCGGCGAGGAACTGACCAGCGCGACCAACGCCTTCGCGGCGGCGCAGGCCAATCTCGAACTCGCCCGCGCCGGCGTGGCGCAGGCCGCCTCCACCCGTGGCGCGGCCAGCGGGCAACTCGCCGCCAACAACGCGCTGATCGCGGGCACCAGCGTCGCCACCGCGCCCGAAGTCCAGGCCGCCGAGGCCCGCGTGGCGCAGGCCCGGCTCGATCTGGAGCGCACGGTGGTCCGCGCGCCCGTCGATGGCATCGTCACGCGGCGCAACGTCCAGGTGGGTCAGCGCGTCGCGCCCGGCGGTGTGCTGATGCTGGTGGTGCCGGTGGGCCAGCTCTATGTCGACGCCAATTTCAAGGAAGGACAGCTTGCCAAGGTGAAGATCGGCCAGCCGGTCACGCTCACGTCCGATCTCTACGGCGGCGGCGTGACCTATCATGGCAAGGTGACCGGGCTTTCGGGCGGCACCGGTGCCTCCTTCGCGCTGATCCCCGCGCAGAATGCCACGGGCAACTGGATCAAGGTCGTCCAGCGCCTGCCCGTGCGCGTCACGCTCGATCCGCAGGAACTGCGCGATCATCCGCTGCGCGTGGGCCTGTCGATGACCGCCGAGGTTGACGTTTCCGGTAAGTGAGGAGGCGGTCCCATGGCCGGTTCGACTGAGGCTCCCGTAGCGATCCGTGGCGCCGCGCTGGCGATCGCCGGGATCGTGCTGGCGGCGTCCAACTTCATGGTCGTGCTCGATACGACCATTGCCAACGTTTCGGTACCGCACATCGCGGGCAGCCTGGGCATTTCCACCAGCCAGGGAATCTGGATCATCACGTCCTATTCCGTGGCGGAGGCGATCTGCGTTCCGCTGACCGGCTGGCTTGCCGGCCGTTTCGGCGCGGTGCGTACCTTCATCTTCTGCATGATGGGCTTCGGCATCTTCTCGATGCTGTGCGGCATGTCGCCCACGCTCGGGATGCTAGTGGCCTGCCGGATCGGGCAAGGACTGTGCGGTGGGCCGCTGATGCCGCTGTCGCAGACGCTGTTGATGCGCATCTTTCCACCGGAACAGCGCAACCAGGCGATGGCGCTGTGGGCGATGACCACGGTCGTCGCCCCCATTCTCGGCCCGATCTTCGGCGGTTCGATCAGCGATGCGTGGTCGTGGCACTGGATATTCTTCATCAACGTGCCGGTGGTTCTGCTGTGCAGCTTCGGCGCGATGCGGGTGTTGCGCCCGGCCGAAACGCCGACGGAAGACCTGCGCGTCGACCGTACCGGCCTGGTGCTGATGATCATCTGGATCGGCGCGTTGCAGATCCTGCTCGATCTGGGGCGCGAGCGCGACTGGTTCGGCGATCCGCTGATCGTGGCACTGGGCATCATCGCGGTGATCTTCTTCGCGATCTTCCTGGCCTGGGAACTGACGGAGGAGCAGCCGATCGTCGATCTGCGCGTGTTCCGGCACCGGGGGTTCACGGTATCCACGCTGTCGCTGGCGCTGACCTACGGATGTTTTTTCGCAACCTCGGTCATCATCCCGCAATACCTGCAGGTCGGGCTTGGCTACACGTCCACCGATGCCGGCTATGCCACCTCGTTCATCGGCGTGGGTGCGGTGATCATGGCACCCATCGTCGGGCGGCTGGCGTCGAAAGTGGACCTGCGCTTGCTCGTTTTCGGCGGCATCCTGTGGCTGGGCATGGTGTCCTGGCTGCGGTCGGGCTGGACGGCGGATGCCGATTTCTGGACGCTGTCGTTCCCGCAGATGGTGCAGGGCTTCGGGATGCCGGCCTTCTTCATCGCAGCGACCGCGCTGGGCCTGAGCGCGGTGGAGCCGCGCGAAACGGCATCGGCGGCCGGGGTGATGAGCTTCATGCGGACGATGGCGGGCGCGATCGGCGCGTCCATCGCCACGACCTACTGGGACGATAGCCAGCGCGTCGCGCGCAGCGAGATCGTCGGGCGTCTCAACACCACGCAGACGGCGGACCGGCTTTCCTCGCAAGGTTTTTCGCTCGATCAGACGCGACAGGTCATCGCCAACATCGTCGATCGCGAAAGCCTGGCGCAGGCGACCAACCACGTCTTCCTGGTGCTGGCCGTGCTGTTCGTGGTGTCGGCCATGGTCATCTGGCTGACGCCCAAGCCAAGCCGCGAAGTGGATAGCTCGGCCGCGCATTGATCCGGGGCCGGGGCGGACGGTAATCGCGCCCGCCCCGGCCTTTCCGACGATTACAGCTTCCAGTTCACCTGCGCGGTAAACGACCGCTGCGGGAAGGGGTGGAACAGGTAGTACTTGTCGTTGTTGAGGTTATCGACGCCCAGCGCGAAGTCGAAATGGTCGTTCACGTGGAACACCGCGCGCATGTCGATCACGAAGTACTTGTAGAACCCCTGATAGGTGTTGCCCACCGTATCGCTGTTGTCGAGCGTGGCGTAGTTGCGGCTGGCATAGCGCGCGGCACTGGTGAGCGAGAGCTTCTCGCTCGGTCGCCAGGTCAGCACCGCGTTGGCCTTCCAGTGCGGCACGCTGGGCAGCAGCCTGCCGACCGAGCTCGGAAAGGCGCTGTTCCGGCTGGTGATCGCGTCGGCATAGGTCACGCTGCCGGCCACGTCGAAGCCCGGCAGCACGTCGCGCCGGTCGATCGCCAGTTCGACGCCGCGCGCCCGCGTCCGGTCGACGTTCTGGACATAGCTGCTGGTGATGCCCGGCGTGTTGATGTTGGTCTGCGAGATCAACGCGCCGTCGATCACTTCGTTGAACAGCGATACGCGCATTGTGCCGTGGGCGTCCTGCTGCTCGATCGCCAGTTCGCCGCTGCGCGCGCGTTCGGGGCGCAGGTTGGGGTTGGGATTGGCCAGCAGCGTGCCGACCGTGGTCGCCTGATAGAGTTCGCCCACGGTCGGGAAGCGCCACGCCTGCCCGAACGAAAGGCGCGCGGTCCAGTGCGGCGCCGGTTTCCATTCGAGCGACGCCTTGGGCGAGAAGCCACTGGCCTTGCGCTCCGCCTGCGTCACCGATGCGCCGCTGGCGATCAGGTTGTAGCCGTCCCACGCGCGCCACCATTCCTGCCGCGCGCCGAGCGTCAGCGTCCACTGCGGCGTGATCCGGATCGCGTCCTGCGCCCACACCGCCAGCGTGCGCGTCTTGCCACGCGAAGCGGTGCTCAGCGCGCCTTGGGTGGCGGTATCGAGCCAGTTGCTCGCCAGGAAGGTCTGCGCCGCCAGTTTGTAGCGATCGCCATGCCCGCCGAAGCTGACCTCGTGCGCGCCGAGATGGAGCGCGGCCTTGGCGTCGAGCGTCACCCAGCCGGTGCCGTCCTGCCGCTGGATCGTGCCGGCCCCGCCGGCGAAGGCGGACGGCAGCTTGTTCACGGTCGGGCCGCTGGCGGCGGTGGACGGGCCGTTCTGGAGATCGTGCGCGTAATTGTAGAGCGTGCCGACAACCTGCCAGTCGATCGCCTTCGATCCGCCCTGCGCGGTCACCGCGTGCGAGAAGTGCAGCGCGTCGCGGGTATAGACGCCGGAATTGAAGCCGGTGGTCACGCCGGTGTTCGCGGTGGCGTAGGTCGTCGCGCCCGTGCCGTCGCGCAGATAGCTGTCCACGGTGCCGCGCGTCTTGTCGGTCCAGATGCCCAGAACGTAGCTGAGGCGCGTATTGCCGCCGAGGTCGAGCGCGGCCTTGGCCTTCCAGGTGTTCTGCTCGTGATGCTCGATGCCGCCGGCGCCCAGCACCTTGATCGCGGCGCCGGTGCGGTTGCGGTCGTCATAGGCGCCCGTAGTTCCCGTCGGCGCGGCGGTTGCCGTTACGATGCTCACCGGCTGGCTGTTCGCCACCGTGCGCGTGCCGCTCAGGAACACCGCCAGCGGGCCGAAGCGGTCGCCGACCGAACCGGCGAACTGCCACGTCGGCAGGGTCTGGTGCGTGCCATAGAGGTTGGACTGCTGGATATTGGTCAGGACCGAGGCGTGGGCTTCCAGCTTGTCGGGCAGGCGGGTGGTGATGTTGACCACGGTGCCGATGCTGTTGCCGGCATAGGCGGCCGAGAACGGGCCGTAGAGCACGTCGATCCGCGCGATTTCCTCCGGCGTCACCAGCGTCCAGCGCGGGCTGCCGTTGCCGTTGTTGTTAGCGATCAGCGCGGACAGGCTCGCCCCGTCGGCGAAGATCAGGCTGCGCGCGCTGGAGCCGAGGCCCGAGGTGCGCGTGGCGATCGGCGCAAAGTTGTCGCCGATGTGCCGTTTGCGCACGACCAGGCTGGGCAAGTACTTGAGCGTATCCTCCACGCTGACCGCGTTGATCTTCTCGGCGATCAGGTCGGCGGTTACCGCCGCCTTGGTTGAGGGCGCGTTCTCGATCGTGGCGGCCTGCTTCTGCGCGATCACCAGAATGTCGGAACGGGGCGCGTCGGACGCCGTGGCGGCGTCTTCCTCCGCATGGGCGGAAATGGGGGTGAACGCCAGCGCGGTGGCCAGCGTGAAAAGGGACGTGACGAACGAAATCCTCATGGCGGATTTCTCCTCCGGTATCTTTGAAATGGCGGAGGCATGGCGCGGATGGGCGCAATCATGCTTTTCCGGAACGTCGGCGCGCGTTCAGGCGCCGGGACGGACGGTCGGGTGCGACCGGCCGGTGTTCAGGAAAGCGCTGGCGGGCCGCGCAACGGCGGCTGGAGGCGTGCGACGCGCCGGATGACCGGTGCGGGAACGGCGGCGAAGCCAAGTGCCAGCACGAAGGCGATCGCCAGCGCCAGCAGGATGGGGTCCGCGCCGCCCAGCGCCGGGAAGGCATGGCCGGCAAACGGGCAGACATCGTGCGCCTTGGTATTGGCGTCGGTGTTCTGGTGTGTGCCGTCGCGGGCGGGAATACTCACCTGCGTGGCGGTGCGTTCGCCCAGCGAATCCGCGCAGACCAGCAGGGTGAAGGTCCGGGCCTGCGGCGCCACCATGTACCCCGCCGGCACCAGCGCCTTCATGCACAGCGCCAGCGCCACCAGGGCGGCGGCGATGGTGCGATGGCGCAGGAGAAGGGCGCGGAGCGATGCCATTGCGGCGGCCGTTAGTCGGTCACAGCGGGTTTGTCACGCACCCGCCGCATCTGCGCCCGCGTCCGGTCGCTCAGGCGTCGGCCCAGCGCCGCAGCAGGTTGTGATAGACGCCGGTCAGGCGGATGATCGAAGGATCGCTCTGCCCCACGGTCGCCCCCAGCGTCTGGATCGCCTGGTCCAGATCGAACAGACTGGCGCGCGCCGCGTCGTCGCGGATCATCGACTGGATCCAGAAGAAGCTCGCCACCCGTCGCCCGCGCGTGACCGGTTCCACGCGGTGGAGGGAAGAGGAGGGGTAGAGCACCGCGTGGCCGGCCGGCAGCTTGACCTGCTGGACGCCGAACGGCGTTTCCACGGTCAGTTCGCCGCCGTCGTAGTCTTCGGGCGCTTCGAGGAACACGGTCATCGACAGGTCCGATCGCACGCGGAAGTTGGTCTCCTTCTGGATGCGCACGGCATTGTCGACATGGGTGCCGAAGGCCTGCCCGCCGGCATAGCTGTTGAACAGCGGCGGGAAGATTTTCAGCGGCAGCGCGGCGGCGATGAACAGCGGGGAGGCGCCCAGGGCCGCCAGGATCATGTGCCCCGCCTGCTGCGCCTCCGGCGCTTCCTCGGGCAGTTGCAGGTTGTTCTTGGCGAGCGCCGACTGGTAGCCGGACGTGGTGTTGCCATCGATCCACGGCGCGCGATCGATCAGGGAGCGGACCGCCGCGACGCCATCGGCATCGAGCAGGCCGGGAACGGGAATAAGCATGAAAAGGTGCTGCCTTCAGCCTTGCAGAACAAAGGGAATTTCGACGACGCCGCGCACTTTCACCGCCTGCCCGCCGCGCAGGGTCGGCTCCCAGCGCCATTTGCGCACGGCGGAAAGCGCGGCATCGTCAAGCCGGCGGAAGCCGCTGCTGTTGCTGACCGAAATCTGTTCGACCGCGCCATCCAGCCCCAGGACCAGCGCGAGCACCACGGTCCCTTGTTCCTTGTGACGGCGGCTTTCCACCGGATAGCGCGGGGGAGAGCCGGCGACCATCCGTGTGCCGAGATCGCCACCCTGCACCGTGCTGGGCGCGGCGGGCGGGGCCGGGGGCGCGGGAGGAGCCGGCGGCGTGGGCGGGCCGGGCTGGATCGCCGGCTGCGGCAGCGGATCGATCGCGGCCGGGGTCGCGGCGACTTGCGGGATCACGATCTGGGGCAGCGGCTGCGTGGTGGGAACGGGCTGGGTCTGCGGCGGCTGCTTCGCCTGCGGCGGCGGCGGGGGAGGCGGCGCGAGCGAGAGCGTGACGGCCACCAGCCGGTCTTCCTGATGCTTGGCGGCGTGGTGCTGCACGGTCAGCAACCCGCCGATCGCCGCGATATGCACCGCGGCGGTGATAACGAGCGCCCGGGTGCTGAAACGGCGGCCTTCGCCATAGCGGGCGCGCGGCGTGGCGGGCGCTGCCGAACGGACGGCCTGCGTGCCGGACGCAACCAGCGTTATCCGCGCCTTCGCCGGCGCATCGCCCTGCATTGCCGCGTGGACCTGGTCCCACGAAAGTACGGTATCACCGTCCGCGATCAGCCCTTCAGCCTTGTGCAACACGATCTGCCTCCGTGACTCGCGCCGATCCGACGGACTTTGTCTTTAATGCGAATTACTCGCATATCATGCCTGTTGCAAATGCATATCAACAATGATTCAGATCAAAGTTGCCGCACGCCTGTCCCGAAACGACAAACCCCGCCGGCAAGGCCGGCGGGGTCGCTCCGGATAACGTGGCGTGCGATCCGGCGCGGGTCGGATCAGAGCTTCACGTTCAGCGTGAACACCGCCGAACGCGCGTCGCCCGGCGTCGCCCAGCCGTTGTTGCGGATGCGCGTGTAATAGAGCGCGTTGGTGAAGTTCTTGACGTTGAGCTGCGCGGAGATTTCCGGCGTGATCGCGTAGGACAGATAGGCCTGATGCACCCAGTAGGCCTTCGAACGCAGCACGGTGGGAGCGGCCAGCGTCGGCGCGGCGAAGGCGAAGCTGCCCTGGTAGGTCGCGCCATAGCCCACGGTCAGGCCGAACGGCAGGGCATAGGTGGTGAACAGGCTGCCCGAATGCCTGGGCGTGTTGGCGAGTTCGGACCCCGCGCCGGGATCGGGATTGGCCGCGCTGTTGGCGCACCCGCTCGCGCCCGGATTGTTCAGGCAGAAGTCCGATACCGACTGGATCAGCTTGCCCTTGAGATAGGTGTAGTTCGCGGTGATCGACCAGTTGGGCGTGATCCGGCCCGAGGCGCTGAGCGCGATGCCATCCACGCGCGAATGGCCATCAAGCTGCTGATCGGGCACGATCGGATCGTTCGAGGCGACGGCGTAGCGGTCCCGTTCGTTGCGGAACGCCGCGGCGGAAACCAGCAAGCCGCCGTCGAACAGTTCGGCCTTGGCGCCGATCTCGTAGTTCTTGGCGGATTCGGGCGAGATGTTGCAGGTCGCCGTCGAGCAGGAGCCGTTGACCGAGGCTTTCGACGGCGTGCGCGAGTTGCCGTAGGCGACATAGAGGCTGACCGCTTCCACCGGCTTGTAAGTGAGGCCGAGGCGATAGGAGAACAGGTCGGCACTGTTGCGCAGCGTCGCGCCGATCAGGCGATCGCCCTTGCTGTAGGTGACGATCGGGCCGCTGGCGGTGCCCGACGGTCCCGAGCCGTTGAAGGCGGCGATCGCATCGGTGCGGTTGCTGCCCGATACGTGATCGTAGCGCGCGCCGAGGCTGAGTTCGAGAAAACGCCCGAGCTTGAGCGTATCGAGCGCATAGACCGCGTAATTGGTCTGTTCGCCGCGCTGATAGCTGGTGGGGGTGGTATTGATCGGCCCGGTATAGAGGTTGGCGCTGTTGGGATCGGCGATGCTGCCGAACGGCAGGTGGCGCGCCGTGGTGGTCCGGTCATAGGGATTGGTGCCGTCGGCGTTGCGCAGGGCCGATGCGCCGAACAATTCGAACTTTTCCCAGGAAGCTGCCGCGCCCACGTCCAGCGTGTGCTCGATCCCGGCGGTATTGAAAACCGCCTTCAGGTCGATCTGGTCGAACATCAGCTGGTTGCGCGTGTCGCGCACGTTGCCCTGGGGGCCGGTCAGCAGGTACGATCCGGCGGGCACGGTGATCGCCACCGTGGCCGGGCCGCCGAACGAGGTCGCCGTCACCGGGCTGATTGCCGAAGCGGAAGTGGTGCAGGCGCCGCCCGTGGGCGTCACGCCGCTCGCCAGGCAGAAGGTGCCCTGCGGCGCGGTGGCGATGGAAAGCTGACGCACGTCCTGCCAACGGGCCAGATTGCGGATCGATACCTTGTCGCTGAATTCGTGCTCGAACGTGGCGGTGAACTGGTCGACGTTGATCTTCTGCTTGTCCACGCCGCGCAGCCCGTAATAGCCCGAGCGGCTGACGCCCGCCGGCTTGCCGCCGGCGCTGGCGTAGTATGGCACGCCGTATTGCGGGATGTTGGTGTCTTCCTGGTGGTAGTATTGCAGCGTCAGGCGCGTCGGGCTGTCGATCCCGATGGTGACGGCCGGCGCGATGCCCCAGCGCTTGTAATCCTCCACGTCGCGGCCGGGCACGTCGTTCCTGTGCGCCATGGCGTTGAGGCGGAACGCGATCAGATCGTTGACGCGGCGGTTCACGTCCACGGTGCCGCGATAGTAGTTGTCGGTGCCGATGCCCGCGCTGAACACCGCGCTGTCATCGCCCTTGGGCCGCTTGGTGATCAGGTTGATGTTGCCGCCGACCGAGCCCGCGCCCGAGATCACCGAGTTGGCGCCGTTGGTCACCTCGATCTGGTCGACGTTGAACTGATCCGAGCGGGTGTACTGCGCGCTGTCGCGCACGCCGTCGACGGTAATGTCGTTGTTGGCGCTGTAGCCGCGCAGGTTGATGCTGTCGCCATAGCCGCCGCCGCCTTCGCCCGCGCCGAAGGTGATGCCGGGCACGGTGGAGAGCACGTCGCGCAGCGTCAGCAGGTTCTGCTGCTCGATCACGTCGCTGGTCAGCACGGTGATGGTCTGCGGCGTATCGCGCACGGGGCGCGTGCGCTTGGGCGATTCCAGCGTGCGGCCCGGCTCTTCGGTGATCGCGGTGTCGGTCACGGTCATGCCGCCCAGCTTGCGACCCTGTTCCGCTTCCTGCGCCTGGGCCGGGCCGGCGAAGGCCAGCGCGCTGACGCAGCCGAGCGCGAGGAACGATGCGGTCGACGTTGTTCTGGTCACGGAAATATTCCCCCTTGGTTTGGAATTTCAAGGTCCGGATATTGCGATTAATTCGCAGAGTCAATTCTATTGATAATTATTCGCAACAATGCCAAAGGCTGCTGCAGACGTCGCGAGGCGCTAGTATGCCCGTGCTTGGGAATCGTGCGGGCTGGAGGGAACGTTGGACGGGATTCGGGTTATCGAGCGGGAAACCGGCGCGCAGGGTGGAGGCGATCCGCATACCGGAGGTGCTGGCGTTCCGCCGTCACCCGCCGCGCCGCGCCGCAAGTCGCGCAAGGCGCGCCAGTTCTGGCTCAGACAATTGCACACGTGGCACTGGATCAGCGCTGCTGTCTCGCTGGTGGGCATGTTCCTGTTCGCCATCACCGGGATCACGCTCAACCACGCCAGTTCGATCAGCGCGGAGCCCAAGGTTGTTTCGCGGCAGGCCACGCTGCCATCCGCCCTGCGCGGCGTGCTGGAAGCCGGCGCGCGCAAGGACGCGCCCGTGCCCGAACCCGTGGCGGCCAGCTTGGTCGGTCTGGTGGGGCTCGACGTGAGCGGCCATGCCGCCGAATGGAACGACGATGAGGTCTATGTCGCCCTGCCCGGGCCGGGGCGCGATGCCTGGGTCAGCATCGATCGCCAGACCGGCGAGGTAACGTCGGAGCGCACCGATCGCGGCTGGGTTTCCTATTTCAACGATCTGCACAAGGGCCGCAATTCCGGGGCCGGGTGGTTCTGGTTCATCGATGTGTTTGCCGCCGCCTGCGTGATCTTCACGCTCACCGGCCTGCTGCTGCTCCAGCTTCACGCGCGGCATCGCCCGTCCACCTGGCCGCTCGTCGCGCTGGGAACGGCGATCCCGCTCGTCATCGCTCTCTTTTTCATCCACTGAAGGACTGTTCACGCCCATGCGAAAAAGCCTGATCCTCGTGGCCGGTGTCGTGGCGACCCCGGCCAGTGCCGGCACCTTGACGGTCACCGTCCCGCGCCTTTCGGTCGCCGAATACCACAAGCCCTATGTCGCGGCCTGGATCGAGCCGGCCGCCGGCGGTCCGGCGCGCACGCTGGCGGTGTGGTATGACGTGAAGAAGAAGGGCAACGAGCCGGGCACCAAGTGGCTGGCCGATCTGCGCACCTGGTGGCGCAAGGGCGGCCGCAGCCTGAACCTCGCCGCCGATGGCGTGAGCGGCGCCACCCGCGCGCCGGGCGCCTACCGTATTCCGCTGCCGGCCGATCTGCGCCCCGGCGCCTATGTCGTCCATGTCGAGGCGGCGCGCGAGAGCGGTGGGCGGGAACTCGTCTCCGTTCCGCTGTCCGTGCCGGTGCGCGATGCCTCGGCCACCGGGCGTTCCGAACTGGGCGCCGTTTCCGTTACTGTCCGTTGAAAGAGCGATCGATGTTGAACAAGACCCTTCTGCTGGCGGTGGGTTCGCTGGCCTTCGCCGTGCCCGCGCAGGCGCATGACGCCTGGTTCCTGCCCTCGGTCACCGTGTTGTCGGATACCAACCAGGGCATCACGGTCGATGCCGCCACCTCGTCCGTGCCGTTTGTCGCCAACCATGCGCCGCTGAACGTGGATGCGGTGCAGGTGCAGGCGCCCGACGGCACGGCCGGCAAGATCGAGAACGTCGCGCGCGGCCGCTATCGCAGCACGTTCGACGTGCTGATCGACAAGCCCGGAACCTGGCGGATCGGCACCACGATGGATGCCGTGATGGGCAGGTTCAAGGTCAATGGCGAGGACTGGATGGTCGGCCGGCGGCGTGGTCCGGGCGGCCCGGGTGGTCCCGGTGCTGGTGGTCCCGG
>NZ_DDFB01000083.1:0-18300 GCF_002336885.1 Novosphingobium sp. UBA1939
GTTTCCACCGGCGATATCCTCGTCATTCCGCTGGGTTCGGCGGTGCGCGTGATCGAGATTTTGGCACTTCCGGAGCGGCGCGGCCCCGCTCCCGAAGCACAAGCATGCTATCGGGTGCTTGACGATACGCCCCCCTCGCCTCTAGCACGGCCCGAAACGCGTACCTGAGGGATAATCACGCCATGACTTATGTTGTGACCGACGCCTGCATCCGCTGCAAATTCATGGACTGCGTCGAGGTCTGCCCGGTGGACTGCTTCTACGAGGGCGAGAACATGCTCGTGATCAACCCCAGCGAGTGCATCGACTGCGGCGTGTGCGAGCCGGAATGCCCCGCCGAAGCGATTTTGCCCGATACCGAAAGCGGCCTGGAACAGTGGCTTGAGCTGAACGCCAAGTATTCGGCGGAATGGCCGAACATCACCGCCAAGAAGGACGCTCCGGCGGACGCCGACGAGCACAAGGGCGAAGACGGCAAGTTCGACAAGTACTTCTCGGCGGAACCTGGCGAAGGTGACTGATCGGGGCGATTGATCCGGGGCGAATGATCCGCCCCCGGAACCGCCCCAGATCGGGACTAGTCCAAAACAGACTGAAATCCCCGCGCCAGCGCGCGCGGGAAACACTACGATCCGTCCCCGAAAAGGATAAATCTGACGGGGGTCGGAACAAGGTGCCTGAAATCGCAGTATACGCGGGAATCGCTTTCCTGTCGGCGACGATCGGCTTCTTCGCCGGCGCGCTGATGGCGACATCCAAGATCGCCTATCTGGAAAACCGCATTTCGCTGAACGAGCGGGAAGTGGAAAGACTCGCCGCGCGGGCCGAAGCCCTGCTGGTGGCGATGGGCCAGATCGCCACCTTGAGCGACGAACGGATGGGCTCCGCGCCGTCCGGCACCACGGCCGCGGGAATCGCCAGAACAACCTTGCACGCGCTTCGCTGACGTAGCGTCAAGCCGGACGGCCGCCCGCGAAAACAAGGAACCGTGGAGATTCTCCGCCGGGACTGGAAATTTTCCACAAAAACGTTATATACTCGCGCGTGCGGCATGGTCCCGGCCATGCGTCGCATTTCACGAAGATAAGGCAGGACACAAAGGCAGCACAAAAAAGGGGTCGCAGACCGCTTGTTGAGGGCCGCCCGCGAAGCAATGCGGGCATCGGGCGCAATACGCGCACCGGGGCCTCTTCCGCCGCCACATCCTAGCCCGTGTCGAAAGGGTAACCAATGGCAGCCAAGGCTCTTGCCTTCGATGTTGGGGATTACGTCGTCTATCCGAAGCACGGCGTCGGCCGGGTGGTCGAATTGCAGAACGAAGAAATCGCCGGAATGACGCTGGAGCTTTACGTGCTCCGTTTCGAGAAGGAACGCATGACGCTGCGCGTTCCTGTGAACAAGGTCGAAGCCATCGGCATGCGCAAGCTGTCTTCGGACAAGACGCTGCGCGAAGCGCTGGATACGCTGAAGGGCAAGCCCAAGGTCAAGCGCACCATGTGGTCGCGCCGCGCACAGGAATACGAAGCCAAGATCAATTCGGGCGACCTCGTTTCGATCGCGGAAGTCACGCGCGACCTGTTCCGCGCCGACGACCAGCCGGAACAGAGCTATTCCGAACGCCAGATCTTCGAAGCGGCCTCTTCACGCCTCGCCCGCGAACTGGCGGCGATGGAAAAGACCGACGAACCGGCCGCGCTCAAGAAGATCCTCGCGATCCTGAACGAATACGCGCCGAAGTACTACGAAACCGCCTGACGCCAAGGACGGGCCAGACGGTCCGGCCGGGTTTCACGCCCGTTTCCACAAAAGGGGTCGCCGGGAAGCCGGCGGCCCCTTTTGCGTTGCCGCGCTCGCGTCGTCCAGATGCCGATGCGCGCCGACGAGCGACATGGCCCTGGGCGGCGAAGCTGTAGTATATGGGCAATACACATTCCCTCCCGGTGGAGACCATCGCATGTTCGCCAATCTTGCCCGTGCCCTGGCGGGCGTAGCCGCCGTCGGTCTCGGCGCCGCGCTGGCCGGCTGTTCGTCCGACGCGCACGTCACCATCGACGGTGTCAGCGGCGTGCCGCTGGCGCAGCTGGATACCTCGGGCAAGGCGCCGGACACGATCACCCTGCTCGGCCCCGATACCGTCCATGTTACCGGCGGGGACCGGCTGGCGATTACCGTCGATGGCGATCCGGCGATCAAGGACCAGCTCCGCTTCACCCTGAAGGACGGCAACCTCGGCATCACGCGCGAAAAGCACGGGTTCGGCCAAGGCGGCACCGTGACCATCAACGTGGTCGTTCCGCCGTTGCAGGGGATCGTGCTGATGGGCTCGGGCACTGTCCACAGCGACGCGCTGCATGGAGAAGACGCCAGGGTGGTGATCGCCGGCTCCGGAAGCGTGGATAGCACCCGCGTCGATGTCGGCACGCTCAAGGTCGACGTACTGGGTCCGGGAACCGTGCGGGCCGCCGGCCATGCCAGGAACCTGGCGCTGACCATCGGCGGATCGGGCAATGCCGATCTTTCCGGCCTCTCGGTCGATGCGGCGAAGGCCGACGTCGCCGGGTCGGGCAGCGGCCGGTTCGCGTCGGACGGTACCGTGGATGCCTCGATCCTGGGCAGCGGCGACATCCACGTGCGCGGGCGCGCGACCTGCACGGTCAAGACGCTGGGCTCGGGCAAGCTGGTCTGCCAACCCGCCTGAAACTGGCCCGCCTAAAGCCGTTCAGGCGGCGGCGCGGCGCAACCTGTCGTTGATGGCGACGCCGATGCCCCGGTCCGGGATCGGCGCCACGGCGATCCGGGGCCGCGCATCGTCCGCCGCCAGATGCAGGCAGGCGTAGAGCCGGGCCGCCGCTTCCGCGAGATCGCCGGCGCGCGACAGCGAGACATCGCCGGCAACCGCGCCGAAGCCGATCAGGAATTCGTCCGGCTCCGCGTCCGGCGCGTCGAGGCGGACGGGCTTTCCCGGCGCATAGTGGCTGGCCAATTGCCCCGGCGCCTCGATCCCGCCGCGATCCTGCGCGCGGCCGGCGTGGGCTTCCCCCAGCACCGCGGCGATCCGCGCCTCCTCGATCGGGCCGGGCCGCAGGATCGCCCACGATCCATCCGCGCGCAGGCCGACGATGGTCGATTCGATCCCCTGCGCCGTCTCTCCCCCATCGAGAATCAGGCCGACACTGTCCCCCAGCGACGCGCGCACGTGCGCGGCGCTGGTGGGGCTAATCGCGCCGCTGCGATTCGCCGAAGGCGCGGCCAGCGGCAGCCCGCTTTCGCGCAGCAGCGCCTGCATCACCGGATGCGCCGGGCAGCGCAGCGCCACCGTGGGCAGGCCCGCGCTGACCGCCATGGCAAGCGGCGCACCGGGCAGACGCGGCAACACCATCGTCAGCGCGCCCGGCCAGAACGCGGCGGCGAGCGCCTCGGCCCGGTCGTCGAACGCGGCGAGTGCCCTTGCCGCTACGGCATCGGGAACATGGACGATCAGCGGATTGAAATCGGGGCGGCCCTTGGCGCGGTAGATGCCCGCCACCGCGGCATCGTCGTCGGCTCGGGCAGCAAGGCCATAGACGGTTTCGGTGGGCACGGCGACCGTCCCCCCCGCGGCCAGCAGCCGCGCCGCCGCGGCAATGCCGGCGGCATCGGCGGCGCGCAGGTTGCCCGGTCCGCCGTGGGAAATCTTTGTACCGTCCATGCCTTGCCGCTATAGCGCGCGCCACGCTCTGCCAAGGAAAACCAAGCGAGGGGAACTGCGATGGATTTCACGCCACCAACCACCGACCAGGTGCTTGCCCTGCGCGTCAGCGCCGGGATCGACGAACTGGCGGCGCACGAACGCTTCGAGGCTGCCAGCCCCGATCTGGTGGAAGCCATCGTGGAAGGCATCGGCGCGCTGGCCGCCGGCGAATGGGCGCCGCTCAACCGGCTGGGCGATACCGAGGGCGCGAAATGGAACGATGGCACGGTAACGCTGCCCGCCGGCTTCGCCGACGCCTACCGCGCGTTCGTCGAGCAGGGCTGGAACGCGATCGCCGGGCCGGTCGATCACGGCGGACAGGGTCTGCCCTTCGCGCTGGCGACTTGCGTTCTCGAGACGCTGGGCGCGGCCAACATGGGCTTCGCCCTGCTGCCGATGCTCACCGTCGGCGCGATCGAGGCGCTGGATCACCACGGCAGCGAAGCCCAGAAGGCGCTCTATCTTCCCAAGCTGGTCAGCGGCGAATGGTCGGGCACGATGAACCTGACCGAACCGCAGGCCGGGTCCGACGTGGGCGCGCTGCGCAGCACCGCCGTGCCGATCACCGAAGGCCCGCACGCCGGCAAGTACCGCATCGCCGGCACCAAGATCTTCATCACCTTCGGCGAGCACGACCTGGCCGAGAACATCATCCACCTGGTTCTCGCCCGCACTCCCGGCGCCCCGGCCGGCACGCGCGGCATCTCGCTGTTCATCGTGCCCAAGTTCCACGTCAACGCGGACGGCACCCCCGGCGCACGCAACGACGTGCGCTGCGTCTCGATCGAGCACAAGCTGGGCATCCACGCCTCGCCCACCTGCGTCATGTCCTATGGCGACCACGGCGAATGCATCGGCGAACTCGTAGGCCACGAGAACGAGGGCTTGAAGGCCATGTTCACGATGATGAACTCCGCCCGCATCAACGTGGGCAGCCAGGGCGTGCAGATCGCCGAACGCGCCTATCAACAGGCGCGGGCCTATGCGCGCGATCGCGTCCAGTCCGCGCGGGCCGGCGCGGCGGACAAGACGCCGGTGGCGATCATCGAACACCCCGACGTGCGCCGGATGCTGCTGCGGATGCGCGCGCTGACCGAAGGCGCGCGGGCGCTGCTCTATTACACCGCCGGCCAGATCGATCGCGGGACGCTGGGCAACGAAGCCGCGCAGAAGCGGGCGGAAGTGCTGGTGCCCATGCTCAAGGCCTGGGGCACCGATGTCGGCTGCGAGGTGACCAGTCTGGGCGTGCAGGTCCACGGCGGCATGGGCTTCATCGAGGNNGAAGGCACCAACGGCATCCAGGCCGCCGACCTCGTCACCCGCAAGCTGGGTTACGACAACGGCGGCGTGCTGCAGGCGCTGATGGCCGACATCATCGCGGAAATGGAAGACGTACCCGAAGTCGCCGCGCTGGCGAGAGACGTGGCCGCGATCGCCACCTGGATGACCACCAGCGCCACGCTGGACGACCGGCTGGCCGGCAGCGTGCCGTTCACCACGATGTGCGCAGCGGCGGTGGCCGGCTGGCAGCTTGCCCGCCAGGCGCGGGCCACGGGCGATGACGCCAAGACGGCGGTCACGATGTTCTTCAACCGCACGATCGTGCCCGAAATGCGCGGCCTTGGCTCGGCGGCCATGGCGGGCGCGGCGCTGGTCTATCAGCTGGATACCGACGCGCTGCTGGCATGAGTGACCATACCCCCTTGCTGACCCGTATCGCCGAGGCGCTGGAACGGCTTGCGCCGCCCCCGCCGCCGCCCGTCGACTGGCTGGCGCACCCCGCCTACGTCTGGCTGGGGCGTACGGCCCGGCCGGTCGCCCGGCTGGAAGCGCCCGCGCTGGACCTGATGCACGGCATCGACTTCCAGAAGGGTGCGGTGGTCGAAAACGTGGCGCGCCTGGCCCAAGGCGCGGCCGCACACGACATGCTGCTGTGGGGGTCGCGCGGCATGGGCAAGTCGGCACTGCTGCGCGCCGCCACGCTGGCCGCGCAGACAGAACGGCCGGGCAGCATCGCGCTGGTGCAGGCCACGCCCGAGGCCGGCCTGGCCGACCTGTTCGCGCTGCTGCGGGGGATCGAGCGCCGCTTCCTGGTGTTCCTCGACGATCTCGGCTTCGACGCGGGCGACGCCGATGGCGCGCGCCGGCTGCGCAGCTGGCTGGAAGGCGGCGTGGAAGCGCGCCCCGCCAACGTGCGCCTTGCCGTCACCTCCAACCGCCGCGCCATCGTGGAACGCCATCTCAGCGAACAGGACGATCCGATCAACCCGCGCGACGTGGTCGACGACCGGCTGGCGCTGGCCGACCGGTTCGGGCTGTCACTGGGGTTCCACAATTGCTCGCAGGACGATTTCCTGGCGATCATCGGCGGCTATGCCGCGCATTACGGGCTGGCGTGGGAGCCCGCGGACGCGCTGGAATGGTCGCGCCGGCGCGGTGGCCGCTCCGGGCGCGTGGCCTGGCAATATGTCAACGAACTGGCCGGGCGGACCGGGCGCGCGCTGTAAGCCACGCGCCCGGGTGCTTTTCCCGCGCCTTACGGCTGCGGCTTGAGCAGGTCCGAATCTTCGTTCGGCTTGGCGATGAACTTGGCATCCGCCGGCGGCGGGGGCGGCATCGGCGTGGCCTTGATCGGCACGATTTCCGCCGCCGGCTTCGCGCCAGGGGCCACCACGCGCCAGATCACGCCGCCCACGTCGTCGCTGACCAGCAGCGCACCGTCCTTCGCGAAGGCGACCCAGGTCGGTCGGCCATGCGCGCGGCCATCGGCCGTGAGGAACCCGCTGAGGATCGGGGTCGGCGGGGTCGGCTTCACGTTGCCGCGATCGTCGAAGCCGACGAAGACGACGTCATAGCCCGAAAGCGGGCGGCGGTTCCACGAACCGTGGCGCGCGATGAATGCGCCCTGCGCGAAGCGTTCTCCCATCACGTTGCCACCGCGCGCAAACGCAAGGCCCAGCGGGGCGACGTGCGAACCCAGCGCGTATTCCGGCTTGCGCGTGTATTCGAGCATGTATTCGGGCATCGGCGCCTTCACGCGCCAGTCGATGTTCTTTTTCCAGTAGGCCCACGGCCAGCCGTACTGCGCCCCCAGCGGCACGTTGGTGAGGTAGTCGGGCACGAGATCGGACCCGAGCATGTCGCGCTCGTTGACCACGGTCCACAGCTCGCCGCTGTGCGGATTCCAGTCGAGGCCGTTGGGATTGCGCAGGCCGCCGGCGAATTCGCGGCTGCGGTGCTTGGCGAAATCGTACTCGTGGATCGCGGCGCGGCCCTTTTCCTGGTCGATGCCGTTCTCCGCGATGTTCGACGAGGAGCCGACGGTCACGTAGAGCTTGCCGCCATCGGCGCTGAGCAGCAGGTTGCGCGCCCAATGGTTGCCGCCGCCGGGCAGGTCCATCAGCTTCTCGGGCTTGCCGGCAAGGTTGGTCTGGCCCAGCGCATAGGGGTACGACAGCACCGCGTTATGGTTGGCGATGATCAGGCGGCCGTCGCGGAACACCATGCCGAACGGCGAATCGAGCGCGGGATTGTCCATCACGAACTTCTGGTCGGCCTTGCCATCGCCATTGGTATCGCGCAGCAGCACGATCTTGTTGGGCGAAGGCCCGCCGGCGCCGACCTTGCGGAACAGCCAGTTCATAACCAGGCCCGTGATCCCGCCGGGGCCACGGCCGGGAGGCGCGTTGGTTTCGGCCACCAGCACATCGCCATTGGATAGCACGGTCACCGCACGGGGATGATCCAGCCCGTCGGCGAAGCGGCCGACCGCCAGCCCCTTCGCCGCCACGGGCGCCTCGTTGGCTTTCCAGCCCACGGGTTCCGCCACCACAACCGTGGGTATGGTCTGCGCGCTGGGCTCGGCCAGCTTGGGCTTCGGCCCGGAAAGCTGGTCCAGCGTGTATTGTGCGGGATCACCCCGCATGGCCCAGGCGATGAAAAGGCCGCCCGCGACGACAACGACGAGCAGGCCGATGAGGATCTTGCGCAAAAGAGTCATGCGCACGAATCTAGGCGGCAAACGCCGTCCTGTCACCTGACAGCTTGCCCTCATTCCATTCCGCCCCGGCCGCCCTATATCCGGGGTATGTACGCCTTTGCCCCCAACGCCGGCGCTTCTACCGCCGAGATCCACGCCGAGCTGCGCGAAGCGGCGGTGGCCATCACCGATAACGAGCCCGACGGCATCGCCAACATGGCCAATGTCGCCGCGCTGCTGGCGGAATTCCTGCCCGATCTCAACTGGGCCGGCTTCTACCGCATGGTGGAAGGCGAATTGGTGCTCGGCCCGTTCATCGGCAAGCCCGCCTGCATCCGCATCCCGCTGGATCGCGGCGTCTGCGGCGCGGCCGCGCGCACCGCGACGACGCAGCGGGTGGAGGACGTCCACGCCTTTCCCGGCCATATCGCCTGTGATGCCGCCAGCCGGTCCGAACTGGTCGTACCGGTGATTCGCGGTGGCGCGGTCATCGCCGTGATCGACCTCGACAGCCCGCTGCCCGGACGGTTCAGCGCAGAGGACGCCGCCGGCATAGAAGCGCTGGCAGAGGCGATCGCGGAACGGATCTGAGAGAAAGAACCACCCGCCAATCTATCCCGTTTCGGCACAGCGCCGGGAGCGGCCTTGGTGCCCCCTGCCCGGCGATGATACGGTTCCGGAAACGTCCGGAATCCGGCCAGTCGCGCCGGCGCGCCGCAACAGGGGATCACGATGGCCCGAATCTACCCAGCACTTGCCGTTTCGCTCGCCTTGGCAGGCGCCATGCCGGCCGTGGCACACGAAGCGCCGCCGCCGCCGCCCGCACCGCCCGGCGGCTGGTATGCTCCGGCGCCTTACGGCGCCGTGCCCGCCTGGCAGGGCGGCTATCCGGCAGCGCAGATGCCTGCCCCGCCGCCGGTGGACCCGGAATACCAGCGGATGCTGGATCGCTGCCGCGTCAACAATCCGGATAAGCACGTCGGCGGCACGCTGATCGGCGGCGCGGTGGGCGGATTGATCGGCAACCGTGTGGCCTCGGGCGATCGCGTGCTCGGCACCGTGGCCGGCGCGGCGGTTGGCGCGGTGGCCGGCAACGTGATCGACAAGGCCGAGGACAAGGGGCGGGACCGCGAATGCGAGGAATTCTTCCGTCGCTACGGCCCGCCGCAAGCCGCAGGCTATCCGGGCGGCTATGGCGCGGGATACCCCGGCTACGGCGGCGCCTATCCGGGATACGCGCCCTACGGCTACGTCATGGTGCCAGTGGTGATCCAGAACCAGCAGAAGCCCTGCGTCGAGACCACGACCGTGACCGAGGAATGGGTCAACGTTCCGGTCCGCCGCCGCGCGGTACACCACCGCCCGGTCGTGCGCGACAAGCGCGTCAAGGAAAAGCGGGTCTACACCGGCAGCTAAGCGCCCAGTGCTCGTCGTCTCAGCGAAAGCTGGGACCTCGGGCCGCTATAGCGCATTTTCGACAGGACCGGCCCCGCCCCACGAGATCCCAGCTTTTGCTGGGATGACGCGCGACGTGGGCCGTGTTCCACGTGGAACGTGCTAGGGTCCTGACCCTACAGCTTGCGGCCGATCAGTTCCTTCATGATCTCGTTGGTGCCGCCGAAAATCCGCGTCACACGCGCGCTGCGCCATGCGCGGGCAATCGCGTACTCGTTCATGTAGCCCGCGCCGCCGTGGAGCTGCAGGCACTTGTCCATCACTTCCCACTGCAGCTCGGTATGCCACAGCTTGGCCGCCGCACCTTCTTCCGGGGTCAGTTCGCGCTTGAGGTGGCGCGCCAGCGCCCAGTCGAGGTGCGCCCAGCCCACCTGCAGCTTGGCCTTGATGTCGGCCAGGGTGAAGCGGGTGTTCTGGAAATCGAGGATCGGCTTGCCGAACGCCTTGCGATCGCGGGTGAATTCCACGGTATCGTCGAACGCGCGCTGGGCCGATGCCTGCGCGCTGACCGCGATTGACAGACGCTCCTGCGGCAGTTCGCTCATCAGGTAGATGAAGCCCTTGCCTTCCTCGCCCAGGCAGTTGGTGATCGGCACGCGCACATCGTTGAAGAACAGTTCCGAGGTGTCGGCTTCGTCCTGCCCGATCTTGTCGAGGTTGCGGCCGCGTTCGAATCCTTCGCGATCGGCTTCGACCAGCACGATCGACACGCCCTTCCACGCCGGCTGGACCTCCGTATCGGTCTTGCAGCAAACGAGAATCAGGTCCGCGTTCTGGCCGTTGGTGATATAGGTCTTCGATCCGTTGATGACGTAGTGGTTGCCGTCCTTCTTGGCCGTGGTGCGCATGCCCTGAAGGTCGGACCCGGTGCCGGGTTCGGTCATCGCGATCGCGGTGATCGTCTCGCCCGAGACCATGCGCGGCAGCCACTTCTTCTTCTGCTCTTCCGAACCGTAGGAGATGAGATAGTTGGCGACGATATCAGACTGGAGCGAAAAGCCCGTGGTCACGCGGCCATAGTAGGCGCTTTCCTCGTCGACAATGGCGTTGTAGCCGAAATCGAGGCCCAGCCCGCCGTATTCCTCGGGAACCGTGGGGCACAGCATGCCCAGTTCGCCGGCCTTGGGCCAGACTTCCTTGGGCACGATGCCGGCCTCCGCCCATTCGGCGGCGTGTGGCGCGATCTCGTCCTCCAGAAACCGGCGGACGGTCTGGCGGAAGGCTTCGTGATCCTCGTTGTACGCGGTGCGTGAAAGCGCATCGAGCGACATGGCATCTCTCCGGTTAGTCGTGGCCTTTCCCACAGGGATAAGCGCCGCCGCCAAGCCGGGTCAATCGCTATTTAATCGATCAGTTAAACTTTATGTGCTGCCCTCTCGGGCAAGTCCGCGTCAGATGCCGCCGCCGGTAAGCCGCTGGCAGATCAGGTCGAGCTGGTCGAGCGTCTTGTAGCGGATCGTCACCGAACCCGAGCTGGGGTCGGCATCGGCGTTGATCATGACCTTGAGGCCCAGGAACTCCTCCAGATGCGCCTGCACCGCCGCAATATCGGCGCTTTGCGACGGATCGCGCACCGCGCGCGCCTTGCGCTGCGCGCTTTCCGGGCGCCCGGCGCGCTTGGCCATGCGTTCCGCATCGCGCACCGAAAGCCCCTTCGCCACGACCTCGCGCGCGATGGGCAGCGGATCGGGCAGGGTCGCCAGCGCGCGCGCATGGCCCATCGAGATCTCGTCGCGCTGGACCATGTCCAGCACTTCCTCGGGCAAGCTGAGCAGGCGCATGAGATTGGCGACATGGCTGCGGGACTTGTCGACGAAGGTTGCGATTTCCTGCTGCGTCAGTCCATCCTGCTCGGAAAGGCGCTGATAGGCGCGCGCCTCTTCCACCGGGTTGAGATCCTCGCGCTGCAGGTTCTCGATCAGCGCCAGCGCGACGACTTCGCGTTCATCGAGCTTGCGCACGATCGCCGGAATCTCGTGGACGCGCGCACGCTGCGCCGCGCGCCAGCGGCGCTCGCCAGCCACGAGCTGGTAGCGGCCCGCGCTCACGGGCCGCACGATCACCGGCTGGATCACACCCCGTTGCGCGATCGAGCAGGCCAGTTCCTCCAGCGCGTCTTCGTCGAAATGGCGACGCGGCTGATTGGGATCGGGTTCGATGTCCGACACGGAAAGCAGCGAAACTCCGCCTTCGCGTGGCAGTGCGGCCCCTTCCGGCGCGCCCGCCGAAACGCGGATCAGCGATTCCTCGCGCCGGGTTTCGCCAAGCAGCGCGCCCAGCCCCCGCCCCAGCGCCGCGCGCCGCACCGGCGCCGCTTTCACGCCATCACCGGTCATGCCGTCTTCGCTGCTCATGCAGCCTTCCTCCGTTCGGGCAGCCGGCCGATCAGTTCGCGCGCCAGCTTCATGTAAGCCTGCGATCCGGGGCAGGCATGATCGTAGATCAGCGCGGGCAAGCCATGGCTCGGCGCCTCGGACAAACGGACGTTGCGCGGGATCACCGCTTCGAACACCAGATCGTGCAGGCAGGATCGCACGTCGTCCGCCACCTGATCGGTCAGGCGATTGCGGCGATCGAACATGGTGAGGACCACGCCCAGGATGCCGAGATCGGCGTTGAAGCGCTCCTGGACGCGCTCGACCGTCTGCAGCAACTGACTCAGCCCTTCGAGCGCGAAGAATTCGCACTGGAGCGGCACCAGCAGCGTATCCGCCGCGGTGAGCGCATTGAGCGTGAGCAGGCCGAGCGACGGCGGACAATCGATCAGGCAGATATCATGCCCCGCCCCGCCCTGGGAAAGTGCGCCGCGCAACTTTCCGGTCCGGTCCTCGACGCTGACCAGCTCCACTTCCGCGCCCGAAAGATCGACCGTGGCGGGCACCAGATCGAGCCCCGGAATGCGCGTAGGCATCAGGCATTCGGCAACGGTCGCCTGATCGATCAGCAGATCATACGACGAACGTTCGCGCTCGTGCGAAGCGACGCCGATCCCGGTCGAGGCATTGCCCTGCGGATCGAGATCGACCAGCAGCACTTTCCAGCCGGTGGCGGCCAGCGCGGTGGCGATGTTGATCGCGGTGGTGGTCTTGCCCACTCCGCCCTTCTGGTTGGCGACAGCGATGGTAATCATCGGCGAGTTTCCTTCCGGCGTTTGGCCTTTTGGACAACCGGGGGCTGGCCACCAAGCAGGCGACCAGCGATGACGCCCGCGTCGGGGTCTGTCAGCGATTGTTCCACGTGGAACATATGGCGCCAGGATTTCGGGAGCATGTCCAATTCATGCTTCGCCTTGGCCCCTTTGGGCAACAGCCAAAGCGTGTCTGGTGTGGAAAAGCGCGCAGAAAGAAGCAGCAGCTTGTCCAGCGGCGCAAACGCGCGGGCTGAAATCACGCTGGCGATCCGTGCCGGCACATCTTCCACCCGCGCCAGAATGACTTCCACATTGGCCAGATCAAGCGCCGCCGCCGCGCGTTCGAGCCATTCGGTGCGCAGGCGCCGGGAATCGACCAGCGTGACGTGCCGTTCAGGCTGCAACGCCGCCACGACCAGCCCTGGAAAGCCAGCTCCGGTCCCCAGATCGAGCCACGGCCCGGCCGGCAATGTTTCACGTGGAACATCGAGCAGCTGCGCGCTGTCGACGATGTGCCGTTGCCAGACGTGCGCCAGCGTGCCGCGCGCGACCAAGTTTTGCCGTTCGTTCTCGGCGACGAGCAGATCCGCCAGCCGGGTCAGCCGGGCCATGCCGGCGGCATCGACGCCGAGCCGATCGCGCAGCCAGGCTTGCGCGTCCGCGTCGCTGGTGATCGTCATGCCGCGCGCCGCCGCGCGTGGACCAGCAGGCTGGCAAGCGCGGCCGGGGTGATCCCCGCGATCCGGCCCGCCGCCGCCAGCGTATCGGGCCGGGCACGCTGCAACCGTTCCACCATCTCGTTCGAAAGGCCGGGCACCTCGGCGAAGGGGAAATCATCACCGAGCGCGACCGCGTCGCTCGACCGCAATTCGCGCAGTTCCGCGTCCTGCCGCGCGAGATAGGGCGCATAGGCCGCGTCCTCCTCCACTTCCTCCACCAGCAGCGGATCGAACGCCCCGTCCCCCATCCATGGCTGCAACGCCGCGAGCGTGACTTCAGGGAAACGCAGCCACTCCATCAGGGATCGCCGGGTGCCATCAGCCCGCACCGCCATCCCCGCGCGCACCAACTCCGTCGGGGTGACATCGGCGGCCAGCGCGCGCTCCAGCCGTTCCCGCTGTTTACTGCGCGCTTCGAACCAGACCGCGCGTTCGTTCCCCACACACCCGGCAGCAAGAGCCAGCGGGGTCAGCCGGGTGGAGGCGTTGTTGGCGCGCAAACGCAGGCGATACTCAGCCCGCGCGGTCAACATGCGATAGGGCTCGCTGACGCCATGAAGCGTGAGGTCGTCGATCATCACGGCCATGTAGCTCGATGCCCGGTCCAGCGCCGCCGGCGCGCGGCCCAGCACGGCCGCCGCCGCGTGCATCCCCGCCACCAGCCCCTGCGCCGCCGCCTCCTCGTATCCGGTCGTCCCGTTGATCTGCCCCGCGCAATAGAGCCCCGGGATGGCTTTCACTTCCAGGCTGCGCCGCAGCGCGCGCGGATCGATGTGATCGTATTCCACCGCATAGCCGGGCACGGTGATCTCCACCCGCTCCAGCCCTTCGATGCTGCGCATCATCGCCACCTGCACATCCGTCGGCAGCGAGGTGCTGACCCCATTCGGGTAAACCGTGCGGTCGTCCAACCCTTCCGGTTCAAGAAAGACCTGGTGCCCGTCGCGATCGCCGAAGCGGTGAATCTTGTCCTCGATCGACGGGCAATAGCGCGGCCCCTGCGCCCCGATCGCGCCCGTGAACAGCGGCGAACGGTCCAGCCCGCTCCGGATGATATCGTGCGTGCGCGCATTGGTGCGCGCGATCGCGCAGAACACCTGTGGCACCGTGCGCGCCGGCGTCAGCGGAGACATCGTCCACGGCTCGGCGTCGCTGGGCTGCTCCGGCAACCGCGCCCAGTCGATCGTGCGGCCGTCCAGCCGGGGTGGTGTGCCCGTCTTCAGCCGCGCCATCGGCAGGTCGGCATCGCGCAGCTGCGCGGCCAGCCGGTGCGCCGCGCTTTCGCCGATGCGGCCACCATCCATCCGCTCCTCGCCACGAAACAGCCGCCCTCCGAGGAAGGTGCCCGTACACAGCACGACCGCATCGGCCGCAAGCGCATCGCCATTGCCCAGATCGACGCCTACCACACGGCCGCCCTGCATCCGCAAGGCCGCCGCCTCGCCCGCAACCACCGTGAGATTCGGTTGAGCCGCAATCATGCGCTGGATCGCGGCGCGGAACAGCTTGCGATCCGCCTGGACACGCGGCCCCTGCACCGCGCTGCCCTTGGAACGGTTGAGCATCCGATAGTGAATCGCCGCCGCATCGGCCGCGCGCGCGATCAATCCGTCAAAGGCATCGACCTCGCGCACGAGATGGCCCTTGCCCAGTCCGCCGATCGCCGGGTTGCAGCTCATCGCGCCGATCGTCTCCGGATCGAAACTCACCAGCGCCGTGCGCGCGCCCATCCGCGCCGAAACGGCGGCCGCCTCGACGCCGGCATGACCGCCGCCGACCACGATCACATCGAATTGCTGCATGGGATGCCCGTTACAGGAGAGCGGGACTCACGTCAAAGTGCATCGATGTTCCACGTGGAACATCGCGCTTCATTTGCCGATGCAGAACCGGCCAAACAGCGCGTCCAGCATGTCCTCGGTGCCGACACGCCCCACGAGCCGGTCGAGCGCCTGCCGGGCGAGGCGCAGCTCTTCCGCTGCCAGCAAGGGGTCCGGCATGGCCGCCGCCGCACCGAGAGCGGTCATCACCTCCCCCAGCAACCCCGCCTGGCGCGCATTTAGCGCCGCTTCGCCCGGAGCGGGCAACGCCGCGCGGGCATGATCCACCAACCCGGCGCGAAACGCCGACAGGCCCTCCCCCGTCCGCGCCGAAAGCGCAAACCGCGCGCCGTGCTTGATCGCCCGATCCGGACGGTCGATCCGTGTTTCGATTTCCCACAGCGAACGACCGGCAGGCCCGGCACCCTCTGGCCCCAGCCACAGCACCAGATCCGCGCGCTCGGCTTCCGCCAGCGCGCGGGCGATGCCGATCCGTTCGATCTCGCCGGCGCCGTCTTCACGCAGACCGGCCGTATCGATGAACGTGAAGGGCACGCCTTCAATCGCCACCGCGCGGACCAGAACATCGCGCGTGGTCCCCGGCTCGGCCGCCGTGATCGCCGCCTCGTCGTCGACCAAGGCGTTGAACAACGTGGACTTTCCGGCATTGGGCGGACCGGCGAGGACGACCCGGTAGCCCTCGCGCAAAGGCTCCGCGCGCGGCCGGGCGAGCCACGCGCCAAGATCGTCGGCCAGGGCACCCGCGTCCGCCGCGAAGCCGGCCGGAAGATCGGCTCCAACATCGTCCTCGTCCGAAAAATCGAGCGCGGCTTCCAGACGGGCCGAGAGCGCCAGCACCTTGTCGCGCCATCCAGCGACCAGACGCGACAACGCACCGTCCGCCATGGCCAGCGCGGCCCGCCGCTGCAACTCGGTCTCGGCGGTCAACAGATCGGCCAGCCCTTCCGCCTCGGCCAGATCGATACGGCCGTTGGCGAAGGCGCGGCGAGTGAATTCACCGGGCAACGCCTGGCGTAATCCAGGCAGTGCCGCCAGCGCGGCCAGAACGGCGGCGACCACCGCGCGGCCGCCGTGGAGATGAAGCTCCGCGCTGTCCTCGCCCGTCGCCGTGCGGGGACCGGGCAGCCACAGCACCATGGTATGATCGAGTTCGGTACCGTCGCGCGGATCGATCAGCCGCGCCAGCGCTGCGCGGCGCGGTGCCGGGAGCTTGCCGGCAAGCGCCCGCAAGCATTCCCCGGCGTGCGGTCCACTGATCCGGACAACCGCGATGCCGGCGGGCGGTTGACCGGAAGACAGGGCGAAGATCGTGTCGGACATGCCGGCGTCTCTAAACACCCACGCGCGCGCTGTCGAACGCCGCAATGTTCCACGTGGAACATTCGGAACACGCGCGATCAGTCGTCCTTCTTCTTGGAACCCGAAACCCCGGCCTTGAACCCGGCCATCGCCGCACCGGCGCCCTGCTCAACGAACTGCTGGAACAGTTTGAGCCCCATCTCGCCCATTGGCGCGATCTGCTTGGCGTAGCCCTGGAGCTGATCGAGATTCGACACGCCCTGCATCGCCTTGGCGATGGCATCGATATAGACGTCGTTCGCCTTGGAGACATCGGGCAACCCCAGAAAGCGGCGCGCTTCTTCCGGCGTGCAGTCGATCTCGACCTGAACTTTCATGGAATTCTCCCGATCAACGATGCTTCAGAGTGTCACCGGAGCTTGGCAAAGTCCACTCGCGGGGCCAAGCTCGGTATCGACCAACGCATGATATCCGCAGGACAAACCAGTGAACAGGACGAACCACCATGGGTGAGATGACGAGAATTCCAGCTTATGACGGCCAGGACGCGATCCCCGTCTATGTCGCCACGCCCGCGACCGGGGCGAAGGCCGCCATCATCGTCATTCCCGAGATCTTCGGCGTCAACGCCGGCATCCGCAAGAAATGCGACGATTGGGCCGCGCGCGGCTATGCCGCGCTGGCGCCGGACATCTTCTGGCGTTTCGCGCCCGGCGTCGAACTCGATCCGGACGTCCCGGAACAGATGCAGGAGGCGTTTGGCTACTTCGGGCAGTACGATCCCGATCTGGGCGTGCAGGATATCGAAGCGGCGATCCGCTGGCTGCGCAAGGAGCGTGGCCTCGCCAAGGTCGGCCTGGTCGGCTTCTGCCTGGGCGGCCGCATGGCCTACATGGCCGCCGCGCGCACCGATATCGACGCTTCGGTCGGCTATTACGGCGTGATGATCGACCAGATGCTCGGCGAATCCCACGCCATCGCCAATCCGCTGCTGCTGCACATTCCCACGGCGGACCATTTCGTCTCGCCGGAAGTGCAGGCAACGGTCCACGCCGGGCTCGATCCGCATCCCAAGGTGACGCTCTACGATTACGAGGGGCTCGATCACGGCTTCGCCGCCGAAACCGGCAACCGCCGTGACGAGGAGGGCGCGCAATTGGCCGATAGCCGCACCCGCGCGTTCTTGGCGGAACACCTCGCCTAACCACACTTCGCTCCGGTTGCGCTCCATCAATGCGAGCGCAACCGGAAGAGGCAAAATCGGATCGGCAATCAAAAGGGGAGACGAAGCCAATGCAACTGGGACTGGCCGCCTGGCACCGCTACATGCTGGACAGCGATCCGGCGCTGCTGGAAGAGCTGATCGCGCCCGACGCGGTATTCCACTCCCCTGTGGTCCACACGCCCCAGGAAGGGCGCGAGAAAGTGCTGATGTACCTGACGGCGGCGGCCGGCGTCTTCGGCAACGGCACCTTCGCCTATGTCCGCGAACTGGTGGACGGACCGGAAGCCTGTCTTGAATTCACCGCGGAGATCGACGGGATCAAGGTCAACGGCATCGACCTGATCCGCTTCGATCTTGAAGGCCGGATCATCGATTTCAAGGTCATGGTCCGCCCGCTCAAGGCGATCAACGCCGTGTGGCAGAAGATGGCCGAGCAACTCGAGAACACGTGATACGAAAAAGGGGGCTGCGCCCGATGGCGAAGCCCCCTTCGTTTCCTGTCCGCGTTGCGAACCGTTTTACTGGTTCATCGTCGCGAAGAAGTCTTCGTTGGTCTTGGAATCCTTCATCTTGTCGAGGAGGAATTCCATCGCGTCGACCGTGCCCATCTGCATGAGGATACGGCGCAGCACCCACATCTTGGTGAGCTGATCCTTCGCCACCAGCAGCTCTTCCTTGCGCGTGCCGGACTTGCCGACATCCAGCGCCGGGAAGATGCGCTTGTCCGCAACCTTGCGGTCGAGCACGATTTCCGAGTTGCCGGTGCCCTTGAATTCCTCGAAGATCACTTCGTCCATGCGGCTGCCGGTATCGATCAGCGCGGTGGCGATGATCGACAGCGAGCCGCCTTCCTCGATGTTACGCGCGGCACCGAAGAAGCGCTTCGGCCGCTGCAGCGCGTTGGCGTCGACACCGCCGGTCA
>NZ_DDFB01000013.1:0-62562 GCF_002336885.1 Novosphingobium sp. UBA1939
TTTCAGGGCCGGCGTTGAACGCGCGAGAGACCCCGGCGTCAAAATCCTCGACGATCTCTTCGAGAGATGGGCGCTCGTAGCGATTGCACATCCCCCTGGCCTTCCCTCGTTGCGCCGGCGATCAGCTCGGCGCTTTGGTGCTCTTGCGCGGCGCCCGCTTCTTCGGCGCCACGGGGGCCGCTGGAGCAGCAGCTTCTGCCTTGGCGACACGCTTGCGGCCCAGACCAATGCTCTTGGCCAGTTCACGGCGACGCTCGCTGTAGCCCGGCGCGGTCATCGGATAGTCCGCCGGCAGTTTCCAGCGCGCACGATACTGATCGGGCGTGAGATCGTACTGGCTCCGGAGATGGCGCGTGAGCATTTTGAGCTTCTTGCCATCCTCGAGACAGACGATGTAGTCCGGCTTCACCGAGGCGCGGATCGATACCGCGGGAACGAGCTCTTCCTCGACCGGCAGCTTTTCCGCTCCGAGGGCGGTCAGCGACGCATAGACCGACTTGATCAGTTCCGGCATGTCCGCGACGGCAACGCTGTTGTTCCCGACATGAGCCGCAACGATATCCGACGTCAGGGTCAGCAGCATTTCATACGGTTGATTTGTTTCCATAGGAGAGCTCTTTTCTAGTTGGCACCGAGTTGACCCCATCAACGTTATCGTACCGTTACAAAGGGGGCTTGTAGACTCTTGAGATCTTCTCGTCGAGTTCAGTTGAGAGGTAGAGTGAGCGCATCCCGTCATTTGGCAATGAGCAGATATCTTTGTCCCTCGTTAGAACATTCGGCACATCTCGCGACGTAAATTAGCGGAGTGCTGAGCTTGTCTAGTGGTTTATGTTAGGCGGCAAGCTTGCGGTGCTGCAAGCGCCGATATTCGATGGTCTGTCGCTTGATCCTTTCGCGCTGTTCGATGATGGCCGGAGCCCTGCCGAAGTAGGTATCGGCGGGCGTCACGTTGGCCAGGCTCTCGTGGTAACGCTGGTGGGTGTAGTGCTCGACGAAGGCCTCGATCTGGGCTTCGAGATCGCCGGACAGGAAGTAGTTTTCCAGCAGGATGCGGTTCTTCAGGGTCTGGTGCCAGCGCTCGATCTTGCCCTAGGTCTGCGGATGGCACGGCGCACCGCGGACATGGCTCATCTTGTTGGCCTCGATGTATTCGGCCAGTTCGGCGGCGATGTAGCTGGGACCGTTGTCGCTGAGTAGCCGCAGCTTGTGCAGCACAGTGGCATGATCGCAGTCGGAAGCCGCGAGCGCGAGGTCCAGCGTGTCGGTGACGTCCTCGGCTCGCATGTTCGTGCACAGCGTCCAATCGCCATGAACATGTACAGTCTACCCTGTTCGGTCCGAACCTCGGCAATGTCGATGTGGAAGTACCCGATAGGATATGAGCGGAACTTGCTCCGCTTTGGCTTGTCGCCTTCGACTTCCGGCAGCCGAGAGACGTCGTGCCGTTGGAAGCAGCGGTGCAGCGACGATCGTGTCAGGTGCAGGATCGTCGCCTGCAGGGCATACAGGCAGTCATCCAGCGACAGCAGCGTATGCCTGCGGAAAGCGACAATGATCGCCTCTTCTTCGACCGACAGCACGGTCGACCTCGGCTCCTTCGGTCCTGTCTTCCGGTCTTCGAGAGATCGACGCTGGCGCCACTTGGCCACTGTCTTGGGGTTGATCCCGTGTCGCTTTGCGAGAGCTCTCAGGCTCTCTTGACCATCTTGTATTGCTCGACGGACTGCCGCTATCGTGCGGGCGCTCCCGTGAAGATATTGACCCATAGTGCATCCTTCCATTCCCGGTCGAATAATGCACAATCAAATCACCAGACCAAACATATAAATCACAACCTCAAATCTTCTTAATTGGCGCCGGCAGCGGAAAATTTACGCCGCGATACGTTATGAAGAAGGGCAAAATAATCAAATAATATTATGAGGATAAATAAATATAATGTCATAAATATTATAGTGTCGGACCACAAATCAGCGAAAAGTACTCGTCCTGCTTGGACGATGTTTACAATGCGCAGGTGGGAGCCTGCGCGCCAGGAATCCGTTCCCATTGCCAGGCGTCAACGGTTTCGCCCCGCGGCAAATAGGTGATCGGAATGACGCGCCCATCGCGGCGCACCCGCAGCGTCAGCAACTGATCCTGTTCGCCCTGGATGCCATCCTGCGGCACCGGGTCTACGATCTCGTCCCCGTCGCGCAATCCGGCCAGCACCGCCGCCGATCCCGGCGCCAGCCCCCGCACCACGCGGCGTGGTTCGGACAGCACGTCGGTCAGGAAGCCAAGCTCATACCGCCGCAGCGGCTTCGCCACGCGCCGGAAGCAGGGGCCGAAAGCATCGGACGCCGGAACCGGCATGGTGCCTTCCAGAAAAGCCCGGAAATCCGTCACCGCCTGTTCACCAAGATGCTGGCGCAGCAGCATTTCCCAGTCCGCGTCGGTTGTCGCCTTACCCTGATGCTCCAGCGCCAGCATGGCCATCACGAGATCATCTAGCGAGGTCTCGCCGGCCGACGCCTTGCGCAATGCGTCATCGACAGTCGCGAAATAGAGCATCCCGCGATCGTAGGGCAGCGTGCGCACGCGCGTATCGGCCCAGAAGCGCGCCGGCACCACGCTGTTGGGCACGCGCGCCATGCTGCTGGTGTAATAGCGCGCGGCGGTCCAGTTGATATCGGCAAGATAATCGTCCGGTGTCAGCATCCCGAAGCGGAATGGCAGGCGCGCCTGATAGAACGTGGCCAGCCCCTCGCCAAACCATGACGATTCCAGCCCCCCCGGCTGGCTGAGGAACGGCTGGAAGGTATGGAACATCTCGTGCGCCAGGGTGATGCGTATCCTGCCGACATCGCTTCCCCTGCCTTTGCCGAAAGTCGTGACGAACGCATGGTAGAGACCTACGCCGCCGCCCGCATTGACAGGATTGTAGCGCAGGAACACGCCATAGGGGGCCGATTGGCGCTGCCCGAAGAAGCGCGCATAGTGATCGTAGAGCGTGCCGGTCCAGCCGAGCAGCTCCGCCGCGTCAAACGCCGGCACGCCTTGCCAAGCCCCGAAGAAGCCGCGCGCGGGTACGGGCGACGGCCAGGTTCCGATACGGCCGCCCATGAAGAAGCTCATGCGCAATTGCGCGCCATCGAGCGGTTCGGCCGCCGTCACGCGCCCCTCGCCAAGCGAGCTGACGCCCCGGCTGCCACTGGGCGCGCGGCTGAGATCCCAGCCATAGGTCGCGCGGTAACGCAGGTCGCCGGGCGGCAGCAACAGGAACACATGGCCCGCCGCCGAAACGCCACCGCCATCGGCGGAGAAGGAAAACGGTGGAGCCGGCCCTCTCGGTGGGAGCGTGGCTTCGGCCGGCACGGTATATGTCACCGTCACCGGCCCGCTGGTGGCGCGATCGGCAATCCATGCGCGCGAAGGACCACCGGCCACGGCATCGCGCATCCCGGCTTCGGGCAAGGTCACGTCCCGTACGGAGAGGTGCAGCGCACCGCGCCCGTCGCGCACGGCCATGCCCGACAGCACCGTGGCTACGGTGTCGACATTGCTGGCGACCAGCGGCAGCAACAGCAGCGGCTCACCGCGCTTTGCCGCAATCCCGTCGAAACGCAGGGTCACGCGCACGGTGCCGATGGCTGCCGGATCACGCGGGGCCACGATCGGCGTCAGCGTGACATCGATCGACGGTTCTGGTGGCGAAGGTTCGGGTGATGCCGCCAGGACCGTGGCCGGCAGAAAGGCCGCGGCAAGCATCGGTATCACCAGACCAGTCATCCGCACCATGCCATGAACCCCAAACCAAAGACGCGCGGGAACATGGCCCGCGCGTCTTCTCATCCGTATATGGCGGCCGCCCATTTTCCTGGGAAATTGGGTGGCCGCATCGATCAGAACGTCCGCGCCAGCGTTATGCCGAACGTGCGCGGCTGAATGAACAGCGCGGTGGGCACGTTCGCCCCATTCCGGTTCTGCGCTGCCGTGATGCCGCGTTCATCGAACAGGTTGCGGATATAGAGGCTCAGGCTCCAGTCCTTGTCATAGACAAGGCCACCGCGCAGATCGAACACCTTGTATCCCGGGATCAGGATGCGCGGGCGGGTGGCGCTGGCGGAGTTGGTCTGGAACGCGGCGGCGCGATCGCCGATATAGGCCAGTGCGAAACCGAAGTTGCCTTCCAGCTTTTCCGCAATATCGAAGTTCTGCTGCGCGGAAAGGCTGGCTGTGACCTTGGCCGTGAAGGGCAGGCGATCGCCGGCATACCCGCGGAACCCGGCCCCGCCCTGCAACGACAGGATATTCTGCGTGATAGTGGCGTCGGTAAAGGTCAGATTGCCGTCGATCGTCATACCCCGCCACGGCGTCAGGCTCGCAGCGAATTCGATGCCACGGCTGCGCGCCTTGCCGCCGTTCGCCACGAACGTCAGCGAGGTCACCGGATCGGTGCCCTGCAACTGCACGTCGCGCCAGTCGATCTGGAACAGCGCGGTATCGATCGTCAGCAGGCCCGGCACGACCTTGCCCTTGAAACCGACTTCGTAGTTGACCACGCGATCGGGACCGAAGGAGGCCGGAGCGCCGGGAGGCGAACCGATGTTGGGACCACCGGGGCGATAACCGCTTGCCACACGCGCATAGGCCATGATGTCCGGCGTGAAATGATAGCTGGGCGAGATCAGCCAGGTGAAGGCATTGTCGTCGGACTTGGCCGAAATCGTCCCCGTCGAACCGAAAACACCTTCGACCTGACTCGATAGCACCAGATTGGTAAAGTTCTGTTGCTTGTTGTGCGCATAACGACCGCCGAACTGGACATCGAGCTTGTCCGTGGCGTGCCATGTCAGATCGGCGAAGCCGGCGTATTCGCGGTAGGTCGACGGACCGGTGCCGACATAGGGCGTGCCAGTCAGGCTGCCGCTGGCGATCAGCGTCTGGTCGGTCGAGGCATGTTCGACGGTGTAGAACCCGCCCACAAGCCAGCTGAAGGCGCCCGTATCACTGCTCAAGCGCAGTTCCTGCGAGAACTTGTGCGTGTGATCGGCATTGGCGATCTGGATGTTCGGCGTCGTGCTCAGCCCGTACCGCGAACGGATCAGCCCCCCGAATACCGCGGTGACATCGCTGGTGATGACGTTATCGGCGCGGCTCCATGCGCTGATCGACGTAACCTTCACACCACCGAGGTCCAGTTCCGCGCGGCCGGTATAGAGCTGAAACTTGGCCGAATTGACCGAATCCAGCGAACGGATGGTGAGATCGCCGTAAACGGGTTCGAAGGTGGTCACGGCGGTTGAGGCATTCGCGCCCGTGTAACACGTCGCGCAGACCGGCACGCCGCCCGACGTGATCGCGAGGTCGCTGTTCAGCGCATCCTGCTTCTGGTTAAGCGCGGAAAAGACGAACCGGAAATTGTCGGTGGGCTTCACCAGCACGGCGCCCCGGAAGCCCCACACATCGCGCGTGTTGACGTCCCTGTGCTTGGTCACGCTGGGGTGGGCGTTGTCGAGATAGGGTGCATCGTCGCGCTTGAAGCCGCTTCCGCTGATCGCCAGCCAGTCGGTGATGGGAATGTTCACCGACCCGCGCAGGGCATAGCCGGTCCCGCCATGCGATACAGCGGTGCCACCGGCCTCAAGTCGACCCGAAAACTTCGCGGTATCGGGCTCCTTCAGCACGTACTTGATCAGACCGCCAAGGCTGGAGGCGCCATAGAGCGTGCCCTGCGGGCCGCGCAGCACTTCCACCCGACTGAGCGCGCTGGCGTCGAAATCCGGCAACGGCGGCTGCCCTGCCCCGGTCGTGCCGCCAAACTGCACATCATCCACCAGCAAGGCGACCGTGGGCGCCGTGGCGCCGCCGGTGGTCACGCCGCGCAGCGATATGGCGGCCACGCGCTGGCCCGAATACTGGAGGCCCGGGATGCGATCGTAGTAGTCCGACAGGCGGTTCATGTTCTGCGTGGTCAAGGCATCCGCGGAAATCGCGGAAATCGCCAGCGGAACGTCGATCAGGCGTTCGCTCTTCTTCTGGGCGGTGACGATGATTTCATCCCCGCCGGACGCATCGGCCTCCGCTTGCGCAAAGGCCGGCATGGCGGTGGCCATGGCGACGACAGCCGTCGAAATCGAAAACGTGCGTTTGAAACTTGTCATGCCTGTGACCTCCACTGAAATTTTCCGGATCGTGGTCCTGTTCGGCCCTGACGTCCGGATTTTGCCTCCGCCGGATCGCGGCACTGCACCCATGCGGAGTGCGGCACCGGACGACGCTTTCCCTCAATCTTGTGCGGAAGAACCTAACCGCAGCCGCGCGCCATATTTATTCTGATTCCTGCCGCGGCGCCGGTTTCCTGCATAAACTTTCGCCAATCCCCCGGTTGGCGAAAGAAGTTTTCCATCGGCTCGCAGTTGCGGGATCACGCCTCAACCAACGCGTGCGGCCCGCGGCGACCGAGCAAAAGCACGCAATCCGCTTTCAAGCCCGCTGAGGCCAGCCTCCAGATGTTCGTCCCGCTGGCAGAAGCCGATCCGTATATGCCCGGGCGCGCCGAAATATTCGCCCGGAGCCACGATCACCCCGGCCTTGCCGATCAGCCATTCGGAAAACGCTCGCGTATCGTCGATGCCCGGCAGGGACGGGAAACAGATACAACCATCCTCGGGCAGCGCCCCGACCATCAGCCCCTCGGCCTTCATCCGGTCAAACCATGCCTCGAAGCGGGGCCGGCAGCGCGCCACCACACTCCGCGTGGCCGCAGTAAAGCTGTCAGCATCAGCCAGCACTTGCGCGGCCACGGCATGCGATAGCGTTGAAACGCCGAATTCGACTTGCCCGCTGAACGCGCGCAGACGCGCAACGGTATCCTGGGCGCCGACAATCCAGCCGCACCGCAAGACGCCGAGGCCGTAAATCTTGGTCAGGCTGGAGATCGAGATCACGGCTGACGATAGGGCCGCCGCCGCGCCGCGCCGACGATCCCCTTCGGCATAGTCGGCATAGACCTCGTCCACAACCAGAAGGAAGCCGCGCCTCTCCGCCAACTGCGCCAAAGCGCGCAGGATCGCTTCATCCAGCTGCATCCCAGAAGGATTGTGGAGATCAGACAACACCACAAGCCGGGTCCGCGGCGTAAGTTGCGCCTCCAGATCGGCAACGTTGATCGCAAAGCGATCACCGTGACGCGCAAACCCGTCCACCGCGACGCCCTGCGCGTGAGCCAGGCAGGTAAACAGATCAAATCCCGGCGCTTCGACCAGAACATGGTCACCAGGCTTCAGAAGCGCGCGATAGATCAGTGAGAGCGCACCGGTCGCACCGGTCGTGCACAGCACCTGCTCGCGCGGCACGCCGTAGCGGTCCGCAAGCGTATCGCGCACAAACGGATTTCCGTCGCCGAAGGCACTGACATAGTGCTCGGAAAACGCAGGTTCGACCGTTTCCAGAACAGCTTGCCGCAACAGCTCGCGCGGTTCCGGGACCGAGCTTTCAAACAGGCTTACCGTTTCGCCGCCCCGCGCACGTGACATGGCGATCGCACGGCGCACCCACTGCGCATAACTATCGGACGCAGGGCTATCGAACACGGCGCTATCGGACACCGGTTGAACGGGCTTGGCCGCCGGATTGCTTTCAGGTCTGGACATCGGCATCTTTCTACCGGCCTCATCCGGCACTTGTTATTCTATATCCGGGGCCGGAAGCGCCGCCGTGCATAATTTGGTCTGCTATCGGGCAGAAGATCGCTTGGCTTCGTCGCCACCGTCGTGACGCCCCTTGAGGAACCAGTAGAGCAATCCCAGCACCATCCAGCCGCCAACCAGCAGATAGGGTCGATAGTCCGCTTCAATCCCGAAGACCGCGATCGACAGCGCACAGACTACCCCGGTATAGCCCACGACCACGATCTTGCCCGGTGCGAGCCGCACGCGCGCACGCGCGTGGATTTCCGGGTGGCGCCGCGCCACCACGGTCGCCGAATAGGAACAGGCCATGTATTTTAACATCGTCGGCACGTTGACCGCGAGCAGCAGGAACACGAGGCTCGGCGGCAGAAACAGTCCCGTCAGCGCACAGACATAGCCCAGCATGATCGCTCTGTGCGGCGTCCCGAAGCGCGGATGCACTTGTGCGATCGCGCGCGGTAAAGCTCCATTGCGCCCCATCGCGAACAGGCTGCGTGAAAACGTAAGCGCGGCGGCGTTCATCGACTTGAAGATCGAGACGCAGGCCGCGCCGACGATCAAGGGGACGGCCAGATCGCCCAGCGCGACTTTCGCCGCATCGAGCAACGGCGCCTTGCTTTTCGCCAGAACATCCGGTCCGACAAGCCCCAGTGCGGTGGCGGCAACGAGACCGTAGACCAGCGCCGTCAGACCGATGGCCAGCGCGATGCCCAGCGGTACGTTACGCTCCGGATCGCGCACTTCCTCCCCGATCTCGACCGCGGATTCGATGCCCAGGAACAAGCTGATCATCAGCGGCACGACCGCCAGGATCGTCAGCGGGGGCGCGGCCAGCGGATGCCCGACCAGCGCCGGATCAAAATGGGGCAGCCCTGTCGCCACAAACACGCCGAGCACCAGCAGCAACAGCGCCATCAGCGCCGACTGCATCTTCGCGGCGATGGCGACGCCCACATAGTTCAACGCAAAGATCGCGGTTATCACGATCGCCATCGCGGGCTTCAGCGGCACGGGCACGACCATGCCCAGGTAGCTCACCATCACTTGCGACAGGATCGTCAGGGCCCCGACGTTGGAAATGATCCGCAACCACGCGATGATGAAGCCGACGCCGGGATGAATGAAGCGCGATGGCCATTCATAGGACGCGCCGGAAAGCGGCAGCGCCGATCCGAGGTAGGAATAGGCCACCGCGAATACCAGCATCGGCAGCGCCGCCACGCCAATCGCCGCGAGCAGCCCCGATCCGGCGACTTCGGCGGTCGGCTGGAGGATCGAGAAGATCGATACGCCTATCGCGGTGCCGGCGCCGAACGTCACCACGCCCAGCAACCCCACGTTCCGGCGCAAGCCGTTGCCTGCAGCCATGTCCGTCATTGCGGTTCCTTCACGAATGCGCGGATATCGCGCACCAGCGCCGTACGGGCTGCCGCGCCGAGGTAGGGCATATGCCCCGATGGATAGGTACGGACGGTCATCGCGCGTTGCGGCACGCCGGCATGCGCCAGCGTGTATTCGGCGGTTCCCGCCGGCGTCACCAGATCGAACAGGCCCGTCCCTACCAGCAGCCGCAGCCCGGAATTGCGCGTCATGGCGATGGCCAGATCCCTGGCGAAGTTGCGGCCCAGCGGAACACCGGGGCCATATCCGTAGTCCCAGCGCGCGTTGACCTCCCGAAAGGCGATCGCCTGATAGGGCCTGTCCATGGCGATCCCCAGGTCTTCGCGCGCATAATCCTGCCACGCCGCCACGAAGCCGGGGACGTACTGGCCCATGGCCGGATCGTCCGCGACGGGATCGTCACCCGTCGGCGCAGCCGGCAACGTGAAGCGTGCATCGTACTGCCCGATGCGCTGCCCCGCGTCGCCCAACAGCAAGCGCCCGAACAGCCCGGCGGAAACCCGCAGGTTGGCCTCCAGAACATCGGCTTCGCGCAATCCGGTCAGTGCCGCCAGTTTCCGGGCGACCGCTGCCTTGCGGTCGGCCGGCAAGGCGTCACCCCGATACAGCGCGCCAAGGTATTCGTCCGCGATGAAGCGCCGCGCGGCATCCGCCTGTCCTTCCGGTGTGCAGTCCGCGGCAACCTTGTGAAAATGACACGCCGTTGCGGCCAGCGATGGCAGCAGGCCGGTATAGGCGCGATCATCCCCTTCCGCACCGCGCGCCATGTCGAGCGCCTGCCCCAGCAGGATCACGCCGTTCAGCGTGATCCCTTCCATGCGGCCGGTCTGCGTCGGGCCACCGGCCAGAAGCCGGGCCACGACTGCCGCCCGGATCGTTCCGTAGCTTTCGGAAAGCAGGTACTTCGGCGAGTTGATGCGGCCATGCCGTTGCAACCATTGCTGGATGACCTCCACCGTTGCCTTGGCATCCTGCTCTACGCCCAGGAACTGCTCGGCCTTGCCACCGGGAAGGATTCGGCTGTACCCGGTGCCCGGCGGATCGATCAGCACGATATCCGCCACATCGAGCGGACTGTCGGGATTGGGAACCATCGCGAAAGGAGCACTGGTGCGCGGAGCGGCAGGATCGTCGAAGTCGATGCGGCGCGGCCCCAGGAAACCCAGATGCAACCAGATCGAGGCCGAGCCGGGGCCGCCGTTGAACGCAAAGATAACCGGGCGCGCGCCGCCATCACGGCGCAGGTAACTGGTGGTGAAGACGCTGGCGGCTTCATGCCCTTCGGCATCGCTCAGAATGAATTCCTCGACCGCCGCGGTATAGGGGACCCGCTGCCCGCCGAAAGTGCCCTGATGTGCGGTCGTGAACACGCGCGGTCGGGCCGGCTCCTGCGCCCGAGCCGCAAACGGCATGGCAATGGCCAGCGCAACCGCCAGCCACCGGCCCAGAAAGCAATCATTCGCCAAGATGTGCCTCGTCGATCTGTCCGGAGCCGAAACCGGCCACCGGGCCGCCGGAAGCGGTGCGCGCCGCAGGCTGCGCCGTATGAACCTGCGGCACGGTCGCAAACGGTGTGATCCCCAGCGCGGTGTAAATTTCCGTCGGAAAGTAGACAACGCCGCCACGCATCACCATGCGCGGCCGGCGAATGGCGGTGATGTCCTGCGTCGGATCGCCGGTCACCAGAACGAGATCGGCCAGCTTGCCGCATGCGATCGTACCGAGACGGTCGGTCCGCCCCAGAAATTCCTCCGCGCCCAAGGTTGCCGAACGCAGGGCTTCCGCCGGTGTCAGCCCTGCCCGGACATAGAGTTCCAGTTCGCGCAGCACTGAAAATCCGGTGGCATCGTCAGTGCCGGGCAGCAGCCGGATACCTTCCCGGTGAAGCAAGCCGATGGTCTCCAGCACCTTGGCGAAACCGGAACGGTAACTCCGGTCGGCGCCCTTGTCCGGCAACGGAACGAACGAACGCTTGCGATAGCGCTGAAAGCCGACCGGCATGTGCCCCAGAAAGTCTTCCTGCCCCGGCGGAACCTCACCGGCCCGGCTGAGCATAAGCTGCTCGAGGATGACCGCCGTCGGATCCAGAGCCACCCCGTGCTGCTTCATCAGCTCCACCGTATGGCGAACCGGCGCCGACGCGAGATCGAGCGTCCCGGCGCGCGCCATGGCCGTCAGCCGCAACGGGGTCCTACTGTCCTCGCCGGGCTGCAGAATCCATCCCAGCATCAACTGGTTGATATGCGCGATGGAATCGTAGCCATCGGCAATGACGCGGTCCGGCGTATCGAACGCGGGGACGTGGCCCGTGACTTTCAGGCCCAGCCGGTGCGCTTCGTCCGCGATCGGCCGCACCCAGTCCGGGTTCATCGAGTTGTAGATCTTGATCTCGGCATAGCCCCGGTCGGCATACCAGCGCACATCCCGCACCGCCTCCTCGATGTTCGCCGGAATGAAGCCGTTGCGTGCCGAATAAGGGCTGCGCCCTTCGATGAAACCATTCGGGGAAATGCGCGGCCAGCCAACCTTGCCTTGATCGATGCGGGAGAGAAGCTCCTGCAGGAAGGCGTTGTCGTTGCCCATGTCGCGCGTGGCCGTCACCCCGGCGGCCAGGTACATCAGACCCGAAGCCAGCGTGGCGTGGGAATGCATATCGTGAAGGCCAGGATAGACCGTGCCCCCTTCCCCATCGATCACCGTCTCGTCGGCCGGCGCCGGCGCGCTGTCATCCAGCAGCACCTGTGTGATCGTATCCCGCATGACGATCACGGTCGATAGCGGAGACAAGGTGCCGCTCGCCGGGTCGAATACCCGGACGTTGCGGATACGGACGGGGGTATCGAAACGGTGCGCCAGCTTCTGCTGAAGCGCGACGGCGCGCGCGATTTCCAGATCGTCGCCCAACTGTGCCAGTACCGGCGCCCATTTTTCGTATCCCTCGCGGATGACGATGCCGCCTTCGGACGGACCGAATACCGCAAACAGCCGTCCGGCGGGATCGATCAGCAGGTAACCGGGGTTGAGTTGCACACCGGTCAGGCGCAGCGCGGTAACCTCCACGGCCGCCGCGCCCTCGCCGATCGTCAGCGTCCGCAAGCGCTCCACCGCAACCTTGCCAGAAGGCAGCGCATCGAGAGCGCTTCCAGGCTGCGCCAGCGCCGCCCGCGCATAGACCCACAGCGCGTAGGGACTTTCATCGTTGACCACGTAGAGCGGCGGCCGGGCCGCCTTCACGGTTCCCGCATCGGCCTGGCTTTTCCATTCCGCCCGGCCTTTGGTCCACACGAACCGTTCGTCCACCGCCCCGCCCATCAGCGAGGTGCCCTTCACCGTCCACGTCACGGGAATGCCGTCCGCTCCGAACGTCACATCCTCGACGTGCTTGGGTCCACGCCCGTTGTTATCGACGCGATAGTCCACGGCCGCATGGTTGCCGTCGGTGGCAATGGCGAGAGAGCCCACGTTTTCGCCATTGGCGATGATCGCCAGCCGCTCGGCCGACGTGGCCAGCGCCGGCTCGCTACTGGCGGCGAACAGGAGAACGGGGGCGAGCAGACGCTTCATGATCCTGTGCTTTCCTGCAAGGCGCGGGCGTGGAGATAGGCAGCGGCGGCGAGGTCCTGAACGACATGGCCCAGCGACTTGTAGAGCGTGACCTGGTCCGCATTCTCGCGGCCCGTCAGCTTCCCCGCAAACACATCGCCGATCGCACCAACGACATGGGCATCGGTCACCATACCGGCGTCGCGCGCGACCGCCAGTTCAGACGCCTGCGCCAGCGCACCGGGGCGATAGTCCGCAATGTAGCGCGCCCGCGTCACCAGAGCGGTATCGACTTCGACCGGCCCCAGCATGCTCGACCCGACGAGATTGACATGGGCGCCGGGCTTGACCCATTCGCCCAGCAAGACCGGCTCGGAAGAACCCGTCACCGTGCAGATCACATCGGCCTCCTGCGCGGCCTGACGCGCCTGGGCGACCGGCACTATCGGCAAATCGAGTTCGGCCGAGAGCCGAGCGGCCAGCGCGGCGGCGCTTTCCGGCGAGCGCCCCCACAGCAGGACACGATGAAACGCGCGCACATGGCGCAGGGCGCGGAGATGCGCTTCGGCCTGCGTGCCGGTGCCGAAAATCGCCAGCACATCCGCGTCGGCGCGCGCCAGGACATCGGTTGCGGCAGCGGTGGCGCAGGCCGTGCGGATGCCGGTCACCGCCTCGGCATCGGCCAGGCAGGCGACTTCACCCGTACCGGCATCATAGGCAACGACCACGCCGCGGTGGCGCGACCGGCCGGGTCGCGCCGGATCTTCGGCCACGCTGACCAGCTTGGCCCCGAACGATCCGGCCCCGAGCGATCCGACAGCGGCCAGATCGCCGGGCATGACGCCGAACAGCACTTGATCCGACACTTTCACGATCTGGCGCAATGGCTGTGCTCGCGCGGCCTGCGAAAGACTGCGCATCGCGTCCCGCACTGCGACGATGCATCCGGGATAGTCGAGCAGCCGCTCCACGTCGGCCGCATCGTAGAAGGGAGGTTTCATGCCGCCACGTTCCTCGCTCACCGCACCAGAGCGCGGATATCGTCGCCGATTGCTTTCGCGGTGGCGGCCACCGAATAACCGGTATGGCCCCCGTCGTAATAGCGCAGCGTGACGCGCGCCGGATCCCATCCGGACTGGGTGACCAGCAGTTCGGCAGCCCCCATCGTGGTCTGCGTATCGTAGAACCCGTTGCCGACGACGAGCCGGAAGGCGGGATTTCGGTCCATCATCCGGGCGATGCCGCTGTAATAGGGCCAATCGCCGAACGGGCTGGTGCTTGCGCCCCAGCCCCATTGTTCCAGGCTCGCAATGGCAACAGCAGGCACATAGGGTTCGGACCAGTCAACCTTAAGATCGTCCCGAACGTAAGCGGGAAACAAGTGCTGCACCGCGTCGCCGATCACTTCGGATGGATCGGGCGCACCGCCCTTGTCGGTCACTGGCGCGACATAGCGCGCGTCCATCCGGCCTAGCAGAAGCCTCCGGTCCTTGAGCAGTTCGACGCGATAGCGTTCCTTGGTGATCCTGAGCGCGTTCGCCATGTACCAGTCTGCGGGAATGCCTGTGAATTCCGCCAGCTTCTCCGCGACACGGCGACGATCCCCCTCGGGCGCGGCATTGCCCTGGTAGAGCGTGGCGAGATAGTCGCCCTTCGCGAACGCTCGCACATCGGCGAGAAAGGCATCGAGCAATCGGCCCTTGCGCATGGCACGACCGTGATACCAGCCGATCGCGGCCAGCGTTGGCAGCGAGGCGACATAGCTCGTAAGGTTGGCCGGGCGCTGGGCATATTCGATGATGTTGACCGCCTGTCCGTACAGGAACATGCCGGCCAGCGGCAGGGGATCGGGGCCTTCGGCCAACTGCCCGGCAATTTCGGCAGCACGGTTGGTGCCGTAGCTTTCACCGAAGAGATAGACGGGGGACTTCTCCCGTCCGTGCGCCTTCAACCAGGCGCGGATAAACGCGGCAAACTGGCGCGCATCGTCCTTCACGGAAAAGTAGGCCGAGGGTCGAGTACCCGCCATGACCCGGCTGAAGCCGGTGGAGGCAGGATCGACGAAAACCAGATCGGTCCTGTCGAGCGGCGAGAACGCATTGTCGACCAGACGCAACGTGGCCGGATCGGCCGCAAGATCATCGGGAAAAGCCACCCGGCGCGGCCCGATCCCGCCGATATGCAGGTACTGCGAAGCAACGATCGGGCCACCGTTGAAGAGGAACATCACAGGCCGCTTCGCGCGAAGCGCATCATCCCCGTCAGGCAGATCACGCGTGTAGGCGAAGCTGACGATCCGCGCGCCTTCGCCTGCAGGCCCTGTGCGCACATCCAGCCCTTCCACGGTGGCGGTATAGGCAACCCGCTCCCCCGCAAAGACGCCCACGTGCCGCGTCACCGCCGGCGCCGTACCGGAGCTCGTGCGGACAGCAGCTCCGGCACCCCTGGAACCCCCGCTGTCCGCCGCGAAGGAAGCGGACGAAAGCGCCAGCAGCACCATCGCCAGGGTATGGCGCAGAGCAAGGGAACGCGATGCCGGAAACCTCATGTCGGGAACATGCTCCTCACTTTCGGGACGGGATCAGTTTACGGATGAGGCCGGGAAATGATTATGCGAATGTAAGGACTTGATCGAAACCACTGCATAGAAATGCCCGCCTTGTGGCATGTGCGCGAAATGCCGCTGAGAACCACAGCTATTCGGACAATGCCCCAGGCGCCGATCCTGTGCGCAAGATATGCCGATATGGTGACAGCTTCGCGCCCGATTTGAGCGTCACTCTGCATCATTTATGTTGAAACAGGTGCCGACGGCGTTCACATGATTTCTTCCTGGAACGGAGTGGACCATGACCGACGCGCTTACCCCGATAGACATCAGGATTCTCGAGCAGGTCCAGAAGGATGCAACGCTCTCCACCACCGAACTGGCGGAGCGCGTGGGTTTGTCGCAATCGCCATGCTGGCGGCGGCTCCAGCGTCTGCGCGACGATGGCTATATCACCGGGCAGGTCGCCGTGCTCGACCGGAAGAAGTTCGGCAGCAACCTCTACATCTTCGCCACGCTCAAGATGGCGACGCTGACAGACGAACAGCGCGCCGAATTTCGCCGCAAGGTGGAACTGACGCCCGAAATCATGGAATGCCACACCGCTTTTGGCGAACGCGACATCCTGCTGAAAATTATCGCGCAATCGCTCGAATGGTATCAGAACTTCATTTTCCGTGTGATCCTGAAGCTGCCAGGCGTCGTAGATATCCAGTCGGTCGTCACCCTGTCCGAAATCAAGCACACTACAGCCATACCGGTGCGTCCTTAAACCAGCGCCCCCGACATACCTGAGCAATCATTCGCAGCCGCTCGCCTCTTTCATATCCTTTTTCGGTGTCGTAAACGCTCTTTCAGTTACTTACCCAACCAGCGGGCCGCTACCAGCGCGGCCATCGACCGATAAGTCAATGCTGCAATAAAAGCCTCGTCTGCCGCATCGTATGTACAGAGACACGGGTGATTTTTTCGGTATTATATGTTTGGTTCCGGGATTTGATGCTGCGATTCATCCGCTCAACCTAGCCATTATCCGGCATGAAAGCATTGGCGCTTCAAGACTCGGCCGATTTTCGGATCTGCGCTATGGTGAGACCATCCGGGTTTTGGGGCGCTGGAAGCACGTGAGTGCGGGCAGGCCGACTTAAGACCATGGGCTGTGAGCCCGAGCCGTTATTTGGCCGCCCCTGCGGTCCGCCCGGATGCGCTGCGAGCGCGAATCCGTAGTTGCCGTGTTGCCCGCACGCTTCCGATCTGAACGAGGAGGAAGATCATGCGAGTCATAGGAATGGATATCCACCGCACTGTCAATCGGCGTCCAAACGGGACCCCCGATCGGCGCGCAAAAGGGACCCCCTCTCAACGATGGCAGGACAGTCGAGGAACGCGCCTTGCGCTGCTCGCGGCGTAGGGAGGGCGGAGCCCGACCGGAGGCGCGCGCAGCGCAAAGCATCTTAATCCCGGCGTGCGGCGGGGATCAGTTTCGGTTCTTGAAGCGCCAGCTGTCATTGCCGGTCTCGATGATGTCGCAATGATGGGTGACGCGATCGAGGAGAGCGGTGGTCATCTTGGGGTCGCCGAACACTGTCGGCCATTCCCCGAACGCCAGGTTGGTCGTGATGATGACGCTGGTTTGCTCGTAAAGTTTGCTGACCAGATGGAACAGCAACTGCCCGCCTGAACGGGCGAAGGGAAGATAGCCAAGCTCATCGAGCACGACGAGGTCGAGGCGAGAGAGCTGGGCGGCAAGCGCGCCGCTTTTGCCGATCCGGGCTTCCTCTTCGAGGCGGGTCACCAGATCAACGGTGTTGAAGTAACGCCCCCGCGCTCCAGCGCGGACGACATTGGCGGTGATGGCGATGGCCAGATGGGTCTTGCCGGTGCCGGTGCCACCGACCAGGACGACATTGCGCCGTGCGGGCAGGAACGCCCCGCCGTGCAGCGAACGGACCAGCCCCTCGTTGATCGGTGTCCCCTCAAAGTGGAAGGCATCGAGGTCCTTCACCACCGGCAGCTTGGAAGCGGTCATCTGGTACTTGATGGAACGGGCGTGTTTCTCGGCGACCTCAGCCTTCAGCAGGTCGCCAACGACATGCTGGACGGGGTGCTGGCGCTTGAGGGCGTCGGCAATGACCTCATCATAGGCGTGACGCATGCCGGCGAGCTTCAACTCGGCCATCAAGTCGATGATCTCATGGCGCTCCATCATCATGCTGCCCTCCGCACGGGCAGCAGCCGATCATAGCGGCCAGCATCGGCGATTGGTTCGATCTTGAGCTGCAGATGCTCGGGCGTGGCGATGCTGGGCTCCATCGGCGCCGATCAGGACCGGGCCAGGATATTGAGCACGACATCGGCGCTCGTAACCCCCTGGGCCAACGCTTCGGCGGCGGCGGCTTCCAGCGCGTCGAGACCGTCGACCGTGGCCGCCGTCAGGATCTTGACCATCTGCCGGTCGCCATCGTCGCTGCCCTTCAGCTTGCCGCGGAGACGCTCCAGTGCTGGGGGCAGCGCAAGCTGCTTGAACGGCGCGCCGTTCCTCAGCGCCCCAGGCTTCTTCGCCAGCACCGGCACATAGTGCCAGGGATCATAAACGGTCTGCTCGCGGCCGAAGCGGCGATCGTGCTCGGCGACGATATCGTCGCCCTGGCGGATGACGATGCGGCCGGCATAGGCATGGACCTCAACCGGCCGCCCGAGAGCCCGGGCCGCCACCGAGTACTTGTTGTAATCGAACCGCACCAGGAGCGTCTTGGAGACCGAGGCGGTGACGGAGTGGAAGCCATCGAACGGGGCCGTCGGCATGCGCATCAGCGCCGGCTTCTCGTCCTCGAACACGTCAGCGATGGTACGGTCACGACACTCGGGATGCCGATGGGCACTGGCATGTTCCAGGCAGCGGTCGAGCAGCCAGGCGTTCAACTCCTCGTAGCTGGCAAAGCGCAGCCGGGGCGTGAAGAAACGTTCGCGCACTACACCCACCTGGTTCTCGACTTGCCCCTTCTCCCATCCCGCCGCCGGCGTGCACGCGGTCGGCTCGACCAGATAATGGTTGCACATCTGCAGGAAGCGGCGGTTGAACTTGCGCTCCTTGCCCAGGAACACCGCATCCACCGCGGTGGTCATGTTGTCGTAAATCCCCCGCGTGCAGACGCCGCCAAAGAAGGCGAAGGCTCGAGCATGGGCGTCGAACACCATCTCCTGCGTCTCGCGGGGATAGGCACGTACGAAGAACATCCGGCTATGGCACAGCCGCATATGCCCGACCTTCACCGTCGTCGTCACGCCCGCCAGCACAACGACCTCATGACTCCAGTCGAACTGGTAGGCCTCGCCGGGCTCGAAGCTCAGCGGCACGAACGCGGTCGCCGTGCGACCAACTTCCTCACGCTGCCAGCGACGTGCATGGCGGCGAACCGTATCGTAGCCACCCTCATATCCTTGCGCCCGCAGCGCCTCGAACAGCCGGATCAGCGTCAGCCGTTCACGCCGCGGCTTGCGCTCGTTCTCCGCCAGCAACCGCTCGAGCTCGGCAACGTGGGCGCCGAGCTTGGGCTTCGGCTGAACCGTGCGATCGTAGCCGAACTTGCCGTCCTCCGCTTCGATCGCCTTCCTGACCGTCTTCCTCGAAACATGCAGCCGCCGCGCGATCTCCCGCACCCATTGCCGCTGCACGAAATACGCACGCCTGATCCGTCCAATCGTCTCCACCGTCGTCATCCTCCGCCTCGTCGCCAACCACAAAAGCTGACGACCATAGATGACCCGGGGGTGGTCCCCGATTAGGCGCCGATCTCCGAGTCAGGTGGGCACCACTTGCACGCCGAAACACATCCGCCCAATACACCACAGCTGCGTACCGAGAAATCCCGGTCGCAAACGGCATCGTCGGCACAATGAGCTGGCGGAGAAATCCGTACGACAACGCCTAGGCCGAGAGCTTCATGAAAACGCTCAAGGCCGAGGCGGGCTCCCGCCAGATCACACCCGCACCGGCGCGAGGCGCGGGCTGAGCAGGTGCACGGCGGCAAGCGCGAGCAAATATGCGCTGGCGCAGATCGCGAAGAGCACCTCGTAGCTGTGCGTGGCATCGAGGATATAGCCGGTGAAAAGCGCCATTCCCATGCCACCGAACGCCCCCACGGTGCCACCAATGCCCACCACCGAGCCGACCGCGCCGCGCGGGAACATATCCGACGGCACGGTATAGAGGTTGGCGGAGAACGCCTGATGCGCCGCCGTCGCCAGCCCGATCACCAGCACCGCACCCCACACGCTGTCGATCGACTGCGCGAACCAGATCGGCAGCACGAGCAGCGCACAGAGCAGCATCGTCGCCTTGCGGGCGAAGTTGACGCTGCGCCCCGCCTTGATCAGCCGCGACGACATCCAGCCGCCGGCAATGCTGCCGAGGTCTGATATCAGGTAGATCGCCGCCAGTGGCAGGCCGAAGCTCTTGAGATCGAGGTGGTAGCGTTCGAACAGGTAGCCCGGCAGCCAGAACAGGAAGAACCACCAGATCGGGTCGATCAGGAACTTGCCCAGCGCATAGGCCCAGGTCTCGCGCACCACCACCAGCTTGCCCCAGCCGATCTTCGCGACCGGATCGGCGGGGTCCTGCTGGATCCAGGCCAGTTCGGCCTTGCTGACGCGCGGATGTTCAGCCGGGTGGCGGTAGACAAGCCACCACGCCACCAGCCAGGCCGCGCCGAACACGCCGGTGATGAAGAACGCCGCCCGCCAGCCGAACCACAGCACTAGCGCGGGCACGAGCAGCGGCGTGATGATCGCGCCCACGTTGGCGCCGGCGTTGAACAGGCCGATCGCGAAGGCGCGCTCGCGCTGCGGGAACCAGTCGGTGACCGCGCGGATGCCGGCGGGGAAATTGCCGGATTCGCCCACGCCCAGCCCAAACCGGGCGGCCGCGAAGGAGCCGACGCCCAACGCGAAGCCGTGCGCCATGTGGCTGATCGTCCAGATGATGATCGCGATGGTATAGCCCAGCCGCGCGCCCAGCGCGTCGACGATCCGGCCAAAGCCGATATAGCCGACCGCATAGGCCATCTGGAACCAGAACACGATCGTGGCGAAATCGCTTTCGGTCCATCCGAATTCCGCCACCAGCGTCGGCTTCAGAACGCCAATCATCTGGCGGTCGATGTAGTTCACCGCCGTGGCGGCGAACAACAGGCTGACGATCACCCAGCGATACCGTCCGGCGCGGGCGCCCGCCTGCGCGATCCCGTCTGCTTCCGCCGAAGAACCGACCATGCCCATCTCTCCCCAAGCACCCGCGCCCTCAAGGAACGGTGCGCCGTTCATGCCGGTGCCGGAGCACTGGCGACTGATGCGATCAACGCGGCGTGGCCGCCACGATCCCGCACGATACCGTGCCATGCGTGCCGAACACGGCACGGAAATGCTGCCCCACGGCGATTTCGTGGACGCCGGTAATCGCGCCGGACGAAACCCACAGCCCGCGCGAAACGTCGAACCCGCGCGCGATCAGGTTGGCCAGGAGGAACCGCACCGCGCCGAAAGGGCCATCCAGCATCGTCGCGGCCGTCGCTTCGCCTACCACCTTGCCATCGATTTCGGCGCGCACCGGGATCGCACAGAGGTCCAGCGTCCGCCAGCCTTCCAGCACCGCGCCGCGCACCAGCCCGGCGTTGTTGCCGAAATCGGACACGGTGACGGCAGGGCCGCCGGCATTGATCCCCGGGTAAGGCGAGCTGGCGATCTCGATACCGATGCGCACATCGTCCAGAACGGCGATCGTCTCGGCATCGTCCGTCGGGACCGGCCCGGCAAAGCCGGGCGCGACATGGAGCAGGATTTCCGCCTCGGCCGCGGCGAACCCTTCGGCGAAGACGGGCATCTGCGGCGCGCTGCCGGCAACCGCATCGACCACGGAATCCGCGAAGATCGGGCCGGACAGCCGGTTGCTGCCCAGTTCGCCGTCCAGCGGCGGGTTGATGCGGCCGACTTTCCAGCCGACGATGTCACGCCCATCGAGCCCGATCGCGCGATCCTGGATGCCATAGGCGCCCGCCAGATCGCCCGGCGCGATGCCGGGATAGTCCGGCAAGCCGCGCGCTTCGCGCCGGGCTTGCACGAAAGCCCGGGCCACCGTTGTCGCTTGGTCGTTCAATTCCGTCCCCATCCCAAAATCCGTCCTGTGCCGGGTTGCCTATAGGAAACCGGTGTCATCGGCAAGTATCCTCGTCTTTCCCGTGGCGCTCTCAGAGCGTGACGCCGCGTTTCCAGATCGCCATCGCCCGCTGGCCATGGCTTTCCGCAACCGTTTTCCGGCCGCTGGCCACGGCAAGCAGCGCCGACAGGAAGGCCGCATCCGCCGCCTCTGCCCCCTGGTCGAGCGCGATCGAGGCGTCGAAATCGATCCAGTGGGGCTTCGCTTCGGCCAGCCGCCGATTCGAGGCGACCTTGACCGTCGGCACGGGGAAGCCCAGCGGCGTGCCACGTCCGGTCGTGAACAGGACCATGGTCGCGCCCGCCGCCGCCAGCGCGGTCGATGATACCGCATCGTTCCCCGGCGCTTCCAGCAGCGCCAGCCCGGCCACGGAAGCCTGCGCGCCATAGTCCAGCACCGAGGCCAGCGGCGCATGCCCGGCCTTCTGCACCGCACCGGCGGACTTCTCCTCCAGCGTGGTGATTCCTCCGGCGATATTGCCAGGCGAAGGATTCTCGGAAACGGGCAGTCCCTGATCGAGATAATACCGCTTGAACCGGTTCACCAGCGCCGCGCCGGCGGCAAAGGTCGCTTCATCGACCGCGCGTTCCAGCAGGGCCTGTTCTGCGCCGAATATCTCGGGAATTTCCGTCAGCACGGGGATGCCGCCCGCTGCGGCCAGCCGATCGGCGAAGCGGCCCAGCAGCGGGTTCGCGGTCAGGCCGGAAAAGCCGTCTGAACCGCCGCACTTGAGCCCCACGGTCAGTGCCGAAAGCGGCAGCTCCTCGCGTTCCGCCCGCGCCGCTTCGGCCACCATGGCGTCCACCAGCGCGGCCGCTTCCGCCAGTTCATCGCCGGCGCTTTGCGACGAGAGTTGCCGCACCTTGCCGCGCGCATGGTCCGGGATGGCCGCGATCAGCGCATCGAGCTGGTTCGATTCGCACCCCAGCCCCAACAGCAGCACACCCGCCGCGTTGGGATTGGCGGCAAGGCCCGCCAGCGCCGCGCGCGTGCCGTCCAGATCATCGCCAAGCTGCGAACAGCCGTGCGGATGGGCAAAGGCATGAATCCCGTCGATCCGCCCCGCCGCGATCAGGCCGCCGTGGCGATCCATGGCGGTGCGCGCGACCTGCTCTGCGGTAAGCCCCACGCAGCCGACCGTCGGCAGAATCCAGATCTCGTTGCGCGTCGCGGCGCGTCCGTCACTTCGGCGATACCCCTGCCAGCGCGGCCCGCTTCCATCCGCGTCGGGCATCGAGGCCGCACTGTCGGCGGGACGAGCCTCGTAAGCCACTTCGCCCGCCAGAGCGGTCGCTAGGTTATGGGCGTGGACATGATCGCCCGGCGCTATCGCCGCCGTCGCACGGCCGATCGGCAGCCCATACTTCACCACCGGGTCACCTACGCGATGCCCCGCCAGCGCGATCTTGTGCCCCTGCGCGATGACAATGCCGGCAACGACGGTCTGCCCATCGACCGTCACGACCTCGCCCGCCGCGATCGGGCGCAGCGCCACGGCGACGGTATCGGCGGCATGGACGCGCAAGACGGCAGAGCTTTCGGACATGGAACATCCTGCTGGTGTGGATCGAAGCGCATAACGGTTGGAAACCGGTGTCAACAACCGTACCATTGCAATCTTGCCGCGCGGAAGGCAAGGCTTCGGCGATCCCGATCCGGTTCCGTACACAGCGCGGCACCGATGATATCGGCGGGAAGGATCAAGCGTGAGCAGGCAGCGGGACGTCAAGCCAACCATCAACGACGTGGCGCGAATCGCCGGCGTTTCCAAGAAGACCGTCAGCCGGGTCATCAACCGCTCTCCCCTGCTCAACCAGGCCACGCGCGAGAAGGTAGAGGCGGTGATCGCCGAACTCGGTTACGTGCCCAATCCACAGGCCCGCGCACTGGCGCTGCGGCGCAACTTCCTGATCGGGCTGATCCACGACAACCCCAACGCCCAGATGGTGCTGAACTTCCAGGAAGGCGTGCTCGAAACGATTCGCGATACCGAATTCGCGCTGGTCGTGCGGCCGGTCAACCGCAAGTCGCCGCGCCTGCTCGACGACATCCGCACCTTCATCGAGAAGCAGCGCCCCTATGGCATCCTGCTGCTGCCGCCGCTGTCCGAGAACGACGCGATCGCCACGCTGTGCCGCGAACTGGGCTGCAACTACGTGCGGATGGGTTCGGCCCGGCTCGACGCGGAGGAGCATCTGGTCGAATCGAACGACCGGCAGGCCGTGCGCCGCGCGATCGAATATCTCGCCGGCATGGGCCATCGCCGCGTCGCGCTCGTCACCGGGCCGGAGGGGTTCCGCTCCGCCAGCGAGCGCGAGGCCGGTTTTGACGAGGCCGTGGCGGAATTCGGGCTGGAGCAGGACCGGATGCTCAAGGCGCAGGGCAACTACACGTTCGAATCGGGGCGCGCCGCCGGCGAGCGGCTGCTCGATGCTCCGTCGCGCCCCACCGCGATCTTCGCCAGCAATGACGAAATGGCGGCCGGCGTGCTGCACGCCGCGCGCGAACGCGAAATCGCGGTGCCGGAAGAACTCTCGATCGTGGGCTTCGACGATACCGCCATTGCCGCGCATATCTGGCCGCCACTGACCACGGTGCGCTGGCCGATCGTGGCCATGGCGCGCGCCGCCGCGCTCAAGCTGGTCCACCCGGAGGCGGCCTCGCAGCAGCCGTCGCTGTTCCTGTCGGACCTTATTCCGCGCGCTTCCACCACCGCGCCGCGCGGCTAGGCCACCGACCCACCCCAGCGCGTGTGTTCGCACGATTGACACCGGTTACCAATACCGGTTACGGGGACGCAACAGACCGCCTGATCGGCCCTCACACGCGGGAGAGCGCACCATGTTCGCCAAGACTTATCACGCCACGCATCCTGACATGATGGACAGCGTCTCGAACGATGACCTGCGCGCGCGCTATCTCGTTTCGGACATGTTCGTGGACGGGCAGGTCGTGCTCAATTACTCGCACAACGAACGCTTCGTGATCGGCGGCGCGGTGCCGGCAGGTCAGGCGATCCGGCTCCCCGACCAGACCGTACCCGCAAGCGCGGCGGGCCATCCGTTCCTGGAACGGCGCGAAGCGGGCATCGTCAATATCGGCGGCCCCGGTGCGATCACCGTGGACGGCCAGCGCTTCGCCATGGGCAACAAGGAATGCCTCTACGTGCCGATGGGCGCCAGGGAAGTGGTGTTCGAAGGCGAAACCGCGCGCTTCTACATTGCTTCGGTGCCCGCACACAAAACCTTGCCGATCAAGCACATCACGCTGGACCAGGCCAACCCGCTGGCCCGGGGCGACCTGGCCAATTCCAACCAGCGCACGATCTACCAGCTTGTCATCCCCGGCGTCTGCGACAGCGCGCAGCTGCTGCTCGGCCTCACCGTGCTGGAGGAAGGCAGCGTGTGGAACACGATGCCGCCGCACCTGCACGACCGCCGCAGCGAGATCTACCTCTACTTCGAGCTGCCCGAACCGACCGACCGCGTGTTCCACTACATGGGCGAGCCGGATTCGATGCGCCACATCGTGATCGCCAACGAAGAAGCGGTGATCAGCCCGCCGTGGTCGATCCACATGGGTTCGGGCACCAAGAAGTATGCGTTCATCTGGGCGATGGGCGGGGAAAACCTCGACTATACCGACATGAACGTGCTCGACATCTGCCAGCTCAAGTAAGCCCGCGCCGCGCGAGAGGATACGCCATGTCCGCCTTCGACCTCACCGGCCGCGTCGCGGTCGTCACCGGCGCCAATACCGGCATCGGCCAGGGCATCGCCGTGGCGCTGGCGCAGGCCGGCGCGGACGTCGCCGCCGTTGGTCGCACGCCGGCCGAGGAAACCGCCGCCAAGGTCCGCGCGCTTGGCCGCCGCTGCGAACTCGTGAGCGCGGACTTGTCCTCGATCGCGCCGGTCGGGGATGTCGTTGCCACGGTCGTTGCGGCGCTGGGCGGGGTGGACATCCTGGTCAACAACGCCGGCATCATCCGGCGGGCCGATGCGGTCGACTTCACCGAGGAAGACTGGGACGCGGTGGTCGATACCAACCTCAAGTCCGTGTTCTTCCTGAGCCAGGCGGCGGGCCGCCACATGATCGCGCGGCATCGGGAAACCGGCCGGCGCGGCAAGATCATCAACATCGCCTCGATGCTCAGTTTCCAGGGCGGCATCCGCGTGCCAAGCTATACCGCCTCGAAAAGCGGTGTCGCGGGCCTCACCAAACTGCTGGCGAACGAGTGGGCCGCCAAAGGCGTGAACGTCAACGCGATCGCGCCGGGCTATATCGCCACCAACAACACCGCCGCGCTACAATCGGACGAGACGCGCAACCGCCAGATCATGGAGCGCATCCCCGAAGGCCGCTGGGGCAGCCCGGAGGACATCGGCGGGGCCGCCGTGTTCCTGTCGAGCCGCGCGGCCGATTATGTGCAGGGCCATGTTCTGGCCGTCGATGGCGGGTGGCTGGCCCGGTGACCATGGCCGGTCCGGTGGTATGCTTCGGCGAGCTGCTGCTGCGGCTTTCGCCACCCGGCGCCAGGCTGGTTGCGCAATCCGATACGCTGGACATGGCCGTCGGCGGCGCGGAAGCGAACGTGGCCGCGGCCCTTGCCTCGCTGGGGCACGATACCCGTTTCGTGGGGCTGGTGCCCGACAGCCCGCTGGGCGACAAGGCACGGGCGGCGCTGGCGGCGGCAGGGGTCGATACCCGCTTCCTGGCCCGCGGCCCCGGCCGGATGGGACTCTATTTCCTCGAAGCGGGGGCCGGTCTGCGCCCTTCGGCGATCACCTATGATCGCGCCGGCAGCGCCTTTGCGCTGGCCGCTCCGGAAAGCCTGCCGTTGGCCCCGGCGCTCGATCACGCCGGGTTGCTGCACATCTCCGGCATCACCCCCGCGCTTGGCCCCAACGGCGTCGCACTGACGCGCGCCGCCGTCTCCGCCGCAGCCGACGCCGGCGTACCGGTATGCTTCGACGGCAATTACCGTGCGCAGCTCTGGGAAAGCTGGGACAGCGATCCACGCGGCGTGCTGAGCGAACTGGTCGGCGCGGCGACGATCCTGATCGGCAACCATCGTGATATCTCGCTGCTGCTGGGCAAGGCCTTTTCGGGCGATGGCGCGGAACGCCGGCGCGAAGCGGTGGACGCCGCCTTCGCGGCCTTCCCGAGCCTCCAGGTCGTGGCTTCCACCGCGCGCCATCTCGTCACCGCCGATCATCACCGCATCGCCACGCGCGTCGATACGCGCGCGGCGCGGCACCAGACCGACGAAATCGACGTGACCGGCATCGTCGACCGCATCGGCACTGGCGACGCCTTTGCCGCCGGCGTGCTGCACCAGTGGCTCGAAGGCGGCGACGTGCAAGCGATGGCGGAGGCCGGCCTCGCGCTGGCCGCGCTCAAGCATTCGCTGCCCGGCGACATGACCCTGATCCGAAAGGCCGAACTCGATGCCTTTTCCCCGCACACCGGCGACGTCCGCCGCTGAATTTTCCCGGCGCACGGTACTGAAAGGCGCGAGCACCGGGCTTGCGCTGGCCGCCTCTCCGGCACTGGCCGCCGCCGGCGCCCCGCGCGTCGGGCGCTTCACGGGCCTGCGCGAAGACGGGGTTCTCGCCTTCAAGGGCATCCGCTATGGCCGGGCGGCCCGCTTCGCGCGCGCCATCGCCGAGCCGTGGGAGGGGCCCGCGCAACGCGCCGACCGCTTCGGCCCCATCGCCCCCCAGCGCGGCATGCAGGGCGAACGGCAAAGCGAGGATTGCCTGTTCCTCAACGTCTGGACGCCGGAAGCGAACCCGGCCGCGAAACGCGCGGTCATGGTCTATTTCCACGGCGGCGCGTACAACAACGGGTCGGTCACCGATCCGCTGACCCATGGCGGCAAGCTGGCGGCACAAGGCGATGTGGTGGTGGTCACCGTCAACCATCGCCTGAACGCGCTCGGCTATGCCTGGCTCAAGCCGTTTGGCGCGCGCTTTGCCGACAGTGGCAACCTTGGCCAGCTCGACCTGATTTTGGCGCTGCGCTGGGTGCGCGATCATGTCGCGGCCTTCGGCGGCGATCCGACGCGGGTGATGGTGTTCGGCCAGTCAGGCGGCGGCGCCAAGATCGCCACGCTGATGGCGATGCCCGATGCCAAGGGCCTGTTCCATGCCGCCGCCACGATGAGCGGGCAGCAGGTGGTCGCCAGCGGCCCCGGCCATGCCTGGCAACGCACGCGGGCGCTGTTCGCGGCGCTGAAGCTCCAGCCCGGCGATATCGAAACGCTGCGCACGACGCCGCTCGAACGGCTGGTGGAGGGCCTCGCCGCCGCCGATCCGGTGATGGGCGGCGCGCTCTATTTCGGCCCGGTGCTCGATATGACCAACCTGCCACGCCATCCGTTCTGGCCGGATGCCGCGCCGCAATCGCGCGCCATTCCGATGATTCTTGGCAACGCCCGCAGCGAGACGCGCGCCTTCATCGATCCACGCGGACCGAAGCTGCAAGGGCTGGACTGGGGCAACCTCGCAGCCCGCATCGCGCCCGAAGTGAAAGTCGATCTCGATATCGACTGGGTGACCGAACAGTACCGCGTGAAGTTCCCCGACTGGGCACCCGAACAGGTATTCTACGCCGCGACCACGGCAGGGCGGAGCTGGCCGGGCCAGGTGATCGAGGCGGATGCGCGCGCCGCGGCGGGCGCCGGGGCGACCTGGGTCTACCAGCTCGATCGCCCCTCGCCGATCGATCCCTTGCGCGGTGCCGCCCACACCGACGACATTCCCTACGTGTTCGGCACGCTCGATGCGCCCGGCAGCATGAGCGGCACCGACGCCGGCGCGCTGGCTACGCGGGACGCGATGATGAAGGCGTTCACGGGGCTGGCGAAGACCGGCCGGCCGAGCCTCACCGACTGGACGCCCTACCGCCTTCCGGACCGCGCCACGCTGGTGGTGGGCGATCGGATCGCGATGATGGACGATCCCCGCCGCTGGGAGCGCGAACTGTGGGCGAGAGCGCCCTATGTGCAGCCGGGAAGCTGAGGGGGGTTCGGCTCAATCCCTTTCCGGCACCGGATAGGCCACGATCAGCGCCAGCGGCTTGTCGCCGCGCTGCCATATCCCCACCACCGCGCCATCGTAGAGATAGGCCGCCATGCCCGCCTTCAATACCGCCCGCCGGCCGTCCGAAACCACCTCGCCCTCGCCATCGAGCACGTAATAGACCTCATCGTGCGCGATCGGGTGTTCGCCGATCGCCGCCCCGACGTCGAGCGTGCGGCGGCGGAATTCCATGCGGCGCGGCTGGGGCACCGCATCGCTGATCCGCCAGGCCGTGCTCATGCCGATCGCGCCGTGCGGCGGTGGCTCGCGCCGCATGGTATCGTTCTCGTCGACCACCGCCATCGGCGGCGCGGCGGCGATCAGCAACGGCGCGAACGCCAGCGTCGCTTTCCCTGCCGCGCCTACCAGCGGGTTCATTGCGGCGCCTGCCGCATGGCCGCATCGCGCCCGGAAAGCTTTTCCTGCGCCCCCGCCTTTTCACCCGGATAGAGGCCGGACTTCGGCGTCATCGTATCGAGATTCCAGTCGGCCTCGACGAACGGCGCGGCGGTCGCCGCCGGATGCGGGTAACCGCCAACCTGCTTCTCGTCGTCGATGATGTCGCCACGCCCCTCGGCAACGAAGAACAGCACGCGAATGTCGTCGGGCGCGCGATCCCATGGGCGCGCGCCGACGGTCTGGAGCACGCTCGTCTCGACCTCGCCCGAGGGCAGCACGGTATAGCCGGCGACATTGCCGAGCGGCGCCTTGGCGGTGATGAGCTTCGCCCTGGTCTCACCATAGCGCCCGAACATCGGCAGCGGATTGCCGTGGCGATCAACCGCGCGATTGTCCCGGCCGTAGAATTCGAGATCGCCGTCACCCCCCAGCATCAGGAACGGCAGCCCGGCATCGGTGCTGTTGCCGCCGCGCATGACGTTGCCGATCGCAGTGATCTGGCCGGTGACATAGGGGTGCCCGGTCCATTCGAGATTCATCAGGTTGTAGTGCACCGCGCGATGGCCGGGATCGTAGATCACGTTGTTGACCATCGTCACCTGCGCCCCACCCTTGACCAGCGGGGACCGTTCGACGTTGTGCGCCCAGACATTGCGGTAGAAGCTGATGTTGGTGGTGTTGTCGTGGATCAGCGAGCCCTTGGAGTGCTCGCCCTTGGGGTGGCTGGCGTTGGCGAGACCCTCGGCGGCGAGATTTTCGCGGAAGACCACGTCATGACTGGTATTGGCGCGCCATTCGGCCACGGTGTTTCCGTTGAAGCGCGGACCTGACGCCGACATGTTCTCGTCGATCGCCCACAGGAAGCTGCAGTGTTCGACCACCACGTTGTGCGCGGCGACGGTGGAGAACGCATCCGCCTCCCAGTCGGACAGGTGCGGCTGCCCGTCGGCCCCGGTCATCACGCGCAGGTGGCTGAGGATCACGTCATGACCATGCAGGTCGATCCCGCCCTTGACGATGGTGATGCCCGGCGAAGGCGCGGTCTGCCCGGCGATGGTGAGGTAGGGCTCCCTGATCTCCAGCACCGACCGGCCGAGGTCGATCGCCCCGCCCACTTCAAACACCACGATGCGCGGCCCCTTGGCTTCGATCGCGGCCTTCAGCGAACCCGGGCCATCCTTCGCCAGCGTGGTCACGCGGATGATTCGCCCGCCGGCACCGCCCTTCGTCGGGTCCGCCGGGTGGTCGGCGGCCAGCGCGGCGACGCTGCAGCTCATCGCGAGAACGGCGGAAATCGTGAGGTTGCGAACCCTTGCAAGCATCGATCATCTCCCTTTGTCGCGGTTATTGACAGAGCCGCGACAGCACGGCAATAACTAATGACACCGGTTACCTAAAGCTGCAAGGGCACTCGACCTTCTTTGCAGTGGCAAGGTCAAGAAGCCGGGGTACAGGTTTTGCCATGACCAATGGCAAAACGGGTGTGGGAGTTCAGGGTGCCGGAGAAAGGTCTCGCCATTGCGCGCAGCCCTCTTTGACACCGGTAGCATCACCCGTCGGAAACGGCGGAGCATTTGCCTTCGGGCCATGAGGGGATGGATAATGCGCAAGGATTTTTCACGGGTCTCGCTGTTCAGGCTGGCGCTGGTCGCGGGCAGCGCCATCGTCGTCCCGACCATGGCGTTCGCGCAGGATGCCGCGCCGGCGGAAGCCGCGGCACAGGCGGATGCGGCGGACGGGAACCCTGACGTCGCCGCCAGCGAGATCATCGTCACCGGTTTCCGCAAGTCGCTGGAAGCGGCGCTGAACGTGAAGAAGAACTCGGTCAGCGCGGTCGACGCCGTCGTGGCGGAAGACATCGCCAAGTTCCCCGACCAGAACCTCGCGGAATCGCTCCAGCGCATCCCCGGCATCTCGATCCAGCGTGACGGCGGCGAAGGCCGCGCGATCACCGTGCGCGGCCTTGGCGCGCAGTTCACCCGCGTTCGCGTCAACGGGCTGGAAACGGTGGCGACCTCGTCCGATGGCGCCAGCGCCAACCGCGACCGCGCGTTCGATTTCAACGTCTTCGCCTCGGAACTGTTCAGCAGCCTTGTCGTCCACAAGACCGCCGAAGCCTCGCTCGACGAAGGTTCGCTCGGCGCGGTGGTCGATCTCAACACCGGCAACCCGCTGGCGGGCAAGGCCGGCGTGACCGCCGTCGCCAATATCCAGGGTTCGTACAACGATCTGTCCAAGAACGTCGGCCCACGCCTTGCCGGCCTGCTGAGCTGGCGCAACGATGCGGGCACGTTCGGCGTCAATGTTTCGGCCGCCTATTCAAAGACCGATACGCTGGAACTGGGCAACAACACCGTGCGCTGGGCGCAGGCCTATTTCAACTCGGTCAACGGCACCAACTGCTTCTACTCGGTGCCTGGCGCCACCGGTGGCACGCCGGTCAACTACAGCGGCAAGAACTATCGCCCCAGCGCGGCCTGCGACGCCGCATCCCTTTCTTTCCACCCGCGCATCCCGCGCTATGGCGTGATCCGCCACGATCGCGAACGCCTTGGCCTCACCGGATCGGTCCAGTGGGCGCCGACCGACCGCACCAAGGTTTCGATCGACGGCCTCTATTCGCGCTTCAAGGAGACGCGCGAGGAACAATGGCTCGAAGTACTGGCGCGCTCGAACGAAAAGCAGATGGATGTCGTCAACCCGGTCTATGACGGCAACGGCAACATGGTGTCGGCAACGTGGAACAACGCCTACGTGCGCTCCGAACACTATCTGCGCAAGAGCTCGACCGAGTTCTATCAGCTCGGCGGAACCTGGGATCAGGACGTCACGGACAAGCTGCGCTTCACGCTGGTCGGCGGCCTTTCCAAGTCCGACGCGGACATCCCCGTCGAAACGACCATGCTGCTCGACAACCGCAACGCCAACGGCTTCTTCTACGACTATTCCAACATGGCCAGCCCGGTCATCAAGTTCGGCGACAGCGTAACCGATCCTTCAAAGTTCCAGCTCGCCGAAATCCGCGATCGCCCGTCGAATGTCACCAACCGCTTCAAGACGGTGCAACTGCGCACGGAATGGGACGTCGCCGAAGGCTTCCAGATCAAGGCCGGCGGCGTGTGGCGCCGTTTCAACTTCGACAGCCGCGCCTATCAACGCGACACCGCCGTCTGCGGATCGAGCGGCAAGGATCTCGTGCTCGGCACGCTCGACTGCTCGTCGACGGTCTATGGTTTCCCGGTCACCTCGTCGATGGTCGATACGGTGAATCTCGGCAATGCCGGTCAGGCCGCCGGCACCACGACATCCTGGATTGTCGCGAACCTGCCGGCGACGACCTCGTTCACCGGCCTGTACAACCGCACCGCCACGCCCGATGTCGGCAATACCCGCAGCGTGCAGGAAACGACCTCGGGCGGGTATCTGCAATTCGACGTCAAGGGTGAACTGTTCGGGCTGGAATATGCCGGCAATGCCGGGATGCGCTATGCGCACACCGATCAGCGTTCGACCGGCATTCTTTCCGGCACCACGGTAACCGTGAACCGCAGCTACGACGACTGGCTGCCATCGATGAACATCGCGCTCTATCCCCGCCATGATGTGATCGTGCGCGGCGCCATCGCCAGGGTCATCACCCGCCCGACGCTGGGCAATCTGACGCCGGGCGGCTCGATCGACGGCTTCAACTACAAGGTCAGCTACGGCAATCCGCTGCTCGATCCCTACCGCGCGACCAATTACGATCTCGCGGTCGAATGGTACTTCGCGCCGCAATCGGTGTTCTCGGTCGCACTGTTCCAGAAGAACATCGCCAGTTTCCCGATCTCGCAGACCTATACGACGACCTTCGCCGCCACGGGCCTGCCCAAGGAAGCGCTGCCGACCAGTTCGCCCGCCTATATCAACTTCGATCCCAACCAGCTCTACACCGTCAGCGCCAACGTCAATGGCACGGGCGCAAAGCTCCAGGGCATCGAAATCGCCCTGCAACTGCCCTTCACGTTCCTGCCCGGCCTGCTCAGCCACACCGGCTTCCAGGGCAACGCCACTTTCATCAAATCGGACGCGACCTATACGATCACCGGGCCTGCGGTAAACGCCTGCACGCGGGCTTCGGCCACCGCAGCCTGCACGCTGACGGGCGTGGCCAAGGCCTATTCCAACACGCTGCTCAATGTCTCCAAGCGCGCCTGGAACGCCACGCTCTACTATGACGACGGCAAGTTCAGCCTGCGCGGCTCGGTCAGCTATCGCGGGCCATTCGATGACGGCACCAGCGGCACCGGCAACGTGTTCGAGGGCTATGGTTCGTACACCAGCGTCGATGCCTCGCTGCGCTACAAGCTGTTCAGTTGGGTGGAGCTTTCGGTCGATGGCAACAACCTGACCGACGCCTATCGCTATCGCTATGCGGATACTTCCGCAGAGAGGAACTACGAGAACAACCACTTCGGCCGCACGATCCTGTTCGGCGCGCGGTTCAAGTATTGATGGAGCTGCCCCCCGGCGGGGCTTAGGGTCAGGAAACCGTTGCCATGAAGTTCCCCGCGAAATGCGACCGCCGGTCCTTGATGGTGGCGGGCCTGGCCGCCGGAATGGCAACACGGGGGGCGGCGTCTGCACAGACGCCGCCCCCCGTTGCGTTGAAGGGTTTGCCGCCGGGCCTTCCCCAGCCGGTCGAGACCATCGACCTCTGGCCCAGGGGTGCCCCCGGCGCGCCGGCCGCGCCGCTGGTCGAAACGGTAGAGGAACGCTCGACCGACGCACTCGTCACCGATCGCGCGGTCTGGGGCATCACCCGCCCGCGCATGGCGGTGTTCCGACCGGATCGCGTCAATGGCGCGGCGGTGCTGATCACGCCCGGCGGCGGCTATCGCTGGGTGGTGGTGGACAAGGAAGGGTACGAAATGGGCCGCTGGCTGGCGGCGCGCGGCTTCACCGCCTTTGTCCTGTTCTATCGCCTGCCCGGCGAAGGCTGGGCCTCCGGGCCGGACGCGCCGCTGGCCGACGCGCAGCGCGCCATGCGCCTGATCCGCCACCGCGCGCGCGATTTCGCGATCGATCCGGAGCGCGTCTCCGCCATGGGTTTTTCCGCCGGCGGCCACGTTTGCGCCAGCCTGTCCACGCGCTTTGCCGATACCGTCTATGCGCCGGTCGACGCCGCCGACGGGCTTTCCGCGCGCCCGCACTCGGCCGCGCCGCTCTATCCCGTGATTTCCATGAGCCTGCCCGATGCCCACACCGGGTCGCGTGAAAAGATGCTGGGGACCAACCCCACGCCGGCCATGGAGGCGGCGCATTCGCCCGACCGGACCGTTCCGGGCGATGCGCCGCCGCATTTCCTGCTCCATGCCGAGGATGACGATGCCGTTCCGGTCAGCAACACGCTGCTGCTGCGCACGGCACTGAAGGCGCGCCAGGCGCGCGTCGAAACCCATCTGTTCGAACACGGCGGCCACGGCTTCGGCCTACGCAAGGCCATCGACAAGCCGGTGGAGGCCTGGCCCGACCTGTGGCGCGCCTGGGCGCGCACCACAGGCCTTGCCTGACGGGAAGAACCGCACATGACCATCATCGACCGGCGCGATGCGCTGAAGTCGGGCGCTCTGGCGGCCCTTGGCCTGTCGCTGCCCGCTCCGGCCCAGCCCGCATCGGCCCCGGTCGCCTCCCCTGCCCTGCCCGTCATCCGCAGGGGCTTCGACAACCAGCGGATCGCCGACCAGGGCGACGGCACGTTCCTCAATCCCGTGCTCTCGGGCGACCGCCCGGATCCCGCGATCCTCAAGGACGGGGCGGACTATTACCTCACGTTCTCCAGCTTCGATTCCTATCCCGGCCTCACCATATGGCATTCGCGCGATCTGGTGAACTGGAGCCCGCGCAAGCCGGCGCTGACGCGGAACATCGGCGCGGTCTGGGCGGTCAGCCTCGAAAAGCACCGGGGACGCTATTTTCTCTACATCCCGGTCAAGGCCGATCCCAACCATATCCACGTGGCGTGGGCAGACCATATCGACGGGCCGTGGAGCGATCCCGTCCCGCTCGGCCTGCACAACCATATCGACCCCTGCCACGCCGTGGGCGAGGACGGTTCGCGCTGGCTGTTCCTTTCGGGCGGGGACCGCGTGCGCCTGTCCGATGACGGGCTCAGCCTCGCCGGCCCGGTCGAGCATGTCTACGATCCCTGGCGCTACCCCGAGGAATGGGACGTGGAAGGCTTTTCGCCCGAAGGCCCCAAGATCCATCGCCACGGCGGCTGGTTCTACATGCTGACGGCAGTGGGCGGCACCGCGGGGCCGCCTACCGGCCACATGGTCATCGCCGCAAGGTCGCGTTCCATCCACGGCCCGTGGCAACAGCATCCCGGCAATCCGCTGGTGCGCACCGTGGACCGTCGGGAGGCTTGGTGGTCGCGCGGCCATGCCTCGCTCGTCGAGGCGCCCGACGGCTCGTGGTGGGCGCTCTACCACGGCTTCGAGGCCGGATACTGGACGCTTGGCCGCCAGTGCCTGCTCGATCCCGTGGAATGGACAGCCGACGGCTGGTTCCACATGACCGGCGGCGACCTTTCGCGCCCCATCGCCAAGCCGAAGGGCGGCACGGCGCTGCCGCACGGCATGCTCCTGACCGACGATTTCACGCGGCTTGCGCTGGGCAGCAAGTGGTCATTCTTCCGCCCCGCCCCCGACGAGGCGGTGCGTGCGCGGGTGGCGGAGAACACGCTGTTCCTCAAGGGCAAGGGCCTTTCCCCGGCAAGCGGATCGCCGCTGCTGCTGATTGCGGGCGACCCTTCGTACCAGTTCGAATGCGATATCGAACTGGCGCCCGGTGGCACCGCCGGCCTCGTGCTGTTCTACGACGACAGGCTCTATTGCGGGCTCGGCTTCGATGCCGAACGCTTCGTCACGCACCAGTACGGCATGGAACGCGGCCGCCCCGCCAATCCGCATGGCAACCGGATGCGCATCCGCGTGACCAACCGCCGGCACATCGTGGCGTTCCATACCAGCGGCGACGGCGGGAAGACCTGGCACAAGTTCGACCGCGGCATGGAAGTGTCAGGCTATCACCACAACGTGCGCGGCGGCTTCCTGATGCTGCGCCCCGGCCTCTATGCCGCCGGCCCCGGCGAAGCGCGCTTTCGCGATTTCCGCTTCACCGCGCTGGAAGACTGATTCCTATCCGTCCGCCAAGAACCCCTAATCACAATCTCAGTTGCTACGCCGATGTTTGAAAGTTCTCGTCACCTGCGCAGTCCAGCGCATTGCATGTGCGTGAGGCGGATGCCGAAGCCGGGCACCTCGCATTTCTCACGTCACGCCCATTCGGTTCGATGGACAGGCTAAGCGACTCTACCCCCTGACCTTGCGCAACATCCGCGCGGCGGCGTTGGACGAGGGCGCCGGCTTGCGGCCGTAGCGCAGGGCGGTCGCGGTGGAGGGCCAGCGCAGAACCTGGCGATCGGCCCGACGTCCTCGCCACTGACGAACAGACCTTGCGGTGAGCCCGACGCGCAACGAATGCGTGCTCAGCGCGGCGATCGCCACGTCGAGATCGGCCCCGAACAGGTTCACCAGGTGCTCGCCCGTTGCCGGAATCGTTCCTTCCGCTTAGTCGCCAATCTCAAGGCCTCAGGCTCCTGAATTCCGATCCATCCTTCCAGACGGGAGCTTTCCGTCCGAAGGCATATTTTCGGCCCACGTCGTAGGCCAGGCTCACGTCCTGGGCCGCGCCTGTGAAATCCCATTCCGGGCTCCAGGCATCGCAGGTCTGGTGATAGCACCGCGCGGTGAAGTCGCTTACCCACGCTTCACCCGCGGCCCGTCCACCACGAACCAGATCCACGCCCCCACCCAGGGCCATGAACAACAGCGAGGGGACGCCACGCTTGACGAAGGAGAAGTGATCGGCCCGATAGAACAAGCCGCGTTCGGGCCTTGCATCCGGCGTCACGGTCCGCCCCTGGTCCGCCGCAAGAACCCGCAGATCGTCCTCCAGCGAATTCTGGCCCTGCCCGATCAGGACGATGTCCCGCGCGGGACCATTGGGCTGCAGGGTGTCGAGCGTCAGGTTCGCGACCATCCTGGAAGCGGGATAGAGACCTGACCGCGCGAAGGCTTCGGAACCCAGCAGGCCGCGTTCCTCGGCGGTCCAGATGCCGAAAACCACGGTCCTGTCAGGTCTTGGCCCAGCCTTGAACAACCGCGCGATTTCGAGAACGCCGGCAACACCCACGCCGTCGTCAAGCGCGCCGGGGCGAATGCGGCTGCCATTCTGGCCCGGCGCCTCTCCAATGCCATAGGCATCCCAGTGCGCCCCGAACGACACCGTTTCCGTGGGGCGGGTTTTTCCGGTGATCCTTGCGATCACATTCTGGCTTTGGACATGGTCGCGGTTCACCGGCACGCTTGCATCAAGCGCCAATCCATCCAGCGCGACGGGGCGGAAGGCAGGCTGGCGGGCTGCAGCAATCAGCGCGTCCAGATCCAGACCCGCCAGCTTGAACAGACGCCGGGCGGCCTCGCCCGAGAGCCATCCCTGAAGCATCAGGCGGTCATTGGCGGCACCGCCTTGCGCCAGATCGAAGTTCTCGCCCTGCGGAGCGACCACCGTGTTCCAGCCATAGCCCGCCGCGTCGGTCTGGTGGACGATCAGGGCGCCAATCGCGCCACGCCGGGCCGCCTCCTCGAACTTGTAGGACCAGCGGCCATAGTACGTCATGGCCCTGCCGCCGAAACGGCCGGCGACAGCGTCCTCCCCGGTCGCCGCGAAATCGGGATCGTTCACCAGAAAGACCGCGATCTTGCCCTTGAGATCGACGCCCTTGAAATCGTCCCAACCCTTTTCAGGCGCGTTCACGCCATACCCCACGAACACCAGCGGAGCGGATGTCACGCTGACACGATCAACGTTGCGCTGCGTGCTGATATAGACATCGCGCCCCTGCACCAGTTCGCTTGTCACCCCACCTTGATGCAGGGACAGGGGAACGGTGCGATCAACGCGAGTGCGCAGCAGCGGCACCGGTTGCGTCCAGCGTCCCCCGGGTCCACCCGGTTCCAGCCCAAGCGCGCGCAGGCGATCGACCAGATAGGCGATCGTGCGGGTTTCGCCCTCAGTACCCGGCGCACGCCCCTCGAAGCGATCGGACGCCAGTTCCCGGGTTATGGCCGATAGCGTCCGGGCATCGATTTCAGCGCGCGGAGCGACCGGCCTTGCGTGCAGCGGAGCGGCGAGAAAGGCAGCCCAAAACCAGAGGGCAAGAGGTGCGGCGAAGCGGCTGGATGGGGCCAAAACAGGTCTCCGAAATGTGTCGTTCTTGACAGCCAAGGATAACGACGCGCACTTTCCTCTGCCAAGGGCTTCTCTTGTCGCCCGTCGATCCAAACCACACTATTGTTCGAAATCAGCGAGTTAAACCTTGCCGGATGATGATCGATCACAGGCCCGTGCCGATTCGGCGATGCCGGCTTCCGGCGCGGCACCGCGCGCCAACCACGATCTTGCACGGTTTCTCTTCGAGAATTTCCACGCCGAACTGACATCCTTCCTGCGCCGCGCGCTCGACGGCAACGCCGCCCTGGCCGAGGACATGGCGCAGGACGCAATCACCCGGATCGCCGCGGCTGACAGGCGCTATTCGCACGAACGGGCGCGGAGCCTGCTTTACAGCATCGCCCGCAACATCCTCATCGATCATTTCCGCAGCGAGCGATCGCGCACCGCCAGCATGATGTCGCTGCGCGTGATCGAACATGACGTCGATGCGATCAGCCCCCTTGAAACATTACTGTGGCGCGAGGACCTCACCCGTGTTCGCGCAGCGATACTGGCCCTTCCGCCGCGTTGCCGCCAGGTGTTCGTGCTCAGCCGGTTCGAAGGCATGAATTACACCTCGATCGCGCGTCATTGCGAAATTAGCGTTTCGATGGTGGAAAAACATCTCTACAAGGCGCTGCGTCTGATCGCCAAGGCGATCGAAGAGCCCATGCAAGACAAGGCGAACGACGGGAACCCGACATGCCGCTGAAGAGATCGCACGATGCGACCGACGCAGCAGCGCGCAGGTTCCTGCTGCGCAGGTCGGTCGAAAACGATGACGAACCGTCATCGGCCGCTGCAGGGGCGAAGGCGGTCGGCGACGACGATCCCTCCGCGATGCATGTGGCCTACGCCTGGGATCTGGCGGGCGCGCTGGCAGAAGATCCGGCCATCATCGAATTGCGCGCCGCCGCGCTGGCGGGCGGAAGACGGGATGATGCCATGGAACCGGCGCCCGAGGCGTTCAGCGAACGTGCGGTGCCCAAGCTCGAAAACGCATGGCCCCGGATCACCGCAGGCCTGATCACCACCGCGGCCGCGGCCGCGTCGATCGTGATGATGACGCCAGGGCTACGGGGCTGGCTCCCGGCGGCAGTTACCGGCGGCGGCACGGCGGCGATTCCGGCGGGAACCGTCTATGGCGATGCCTCGGGCGCCCAGCAGCAGATCAATCTGGCCGATGGCAGCGTGATCAGGCTCGACGCGCGATCGCGGGTGCGGGTCAACTTTACCGGGCAATCGCGCGAAGTGACCATGCTGGAAGGGCGGGCCTATTTCACCGTCCAGCATGGCCCGCGTCCGTTTGTGGTGCGCTCCCCGGGCGGCGAGACGATCGATCTGGGCACGCGTTTCGTCATCGAGCTCGGCGGAGGCCTGACCCGTGTCTCGCTGGTCGAGGGGAAGATTGCGATCAGGCCGGCGGGTAGCGCCAGGGAACTGCCCCTCGAGCCGGGCGAGGTCTCCGGCTATACCGATAAGGGCGCGATCCTGGCCAAGGCACCAGCACGCAACGACCCGATCGACTGGACAAGCGGCCGCCTGAAATTCGAGGACACTCCGCTTGCCGAAGCCGTGGCCCGCCTTTCGCGCTATTCCGACAAGCCGATCTTGCTGGCACCCGACGTCGCCGCCAGCAACAGGCGCGTTACCGGCGTATTCTTCATCGGTGACAGCGAAAACTTCGCGGCCACGCTGGCCAGCGCGCTCGATCTCAAGGTCGTCAGCGATGAAGATGGCAGGCGGCATCTGATCCAGCCCTGAAGCTGGCCCGGTATTTTTTTGAGAAGGAGGGTGTGGGTTCCTCAACGCCCTCCGTTTTCCCTGTAGAAGGAGCGAAAGGCGCTCCTCGCACAGCCTTTCAGGGGGGCTACTATGTTCAAGCGCATCCGCACCCGTCATGGTATCGGCAACCGCCTCATGGCCGGTGTCGCGGCAGCGGCCATAACGGTGATCGCACCGTCGGCCAGCGCCACGGCCCAGTCGACGGTCGTTACGTTTTCGATTGCCCGGCAAAGCCTGGCCGGCGCGCTCAACGAGGTGGCGCTTCAATCGGGGCGGCAACTGGTGCTCGATGGAGCCCTGGTCCGTGACCGGCAGACCACCGGCCTGCGCGGCGCCTACACGCTTGAGAGCGCGCTCGACCACTTGTTGCGCGGAACGGAGCTGACCTACAGCGTTCGCGGGAACACCGTGGTCATTCGCAGGGGGCGCAATGCCGTGGACCCGGCGCACCGCATGCCGGCGGCGCTGACCCAGGCGGTGCCGTCCGCAGGCGGGCAGGTATCGGAACCCGCCGCCGGGGTGGAAACCGGGACCGGTTCCGAAACACCCATCGTCGTCACCGGCTCGCGCATCGCGCGCAAGGGCTATGACACGCCGCAGCCCGTCGCGGCCCTTGGCGAAACGGCGATACAGGCCACCGGCGTCAGCAATGTCGGGGACATTCTCAACCGGATGCCGCAAGTCGGCGTGGGGCTGGGACAGGCCAACAGCTATTACAACGGCGATGCCGGCGCCGCCTTCGTCAACCTGCGCGGACTGGGCGCCAACCGGACGCTGGTGCTGGTGAACGGCCGGCGCCGCGTGTCGGGCACGGAACTGTCATCCGCCGTCGATCTCACGACCATTCCGGCCAACATGATCGACAAGATCGAGGTCATCACCGGCGGCGCGGCCGCCGTCTATGGCGCCGATGCGGTGACGGGCGTGGTGAACGTCACGCTGAAATCGAACGTGCAAGGCATCCAGCTGACGGGCCGCAGCGGCATTTCCAGCCGGGGAGACGCGGCTTCCTATTCGCTGGGCGCGCTGGTGGGCTCGAAGTTCGCCGACGATCGCGGTTCGGTGGTACTCGGCTTTTCCTACAACAAAGAACAACCGCTGCAGGCCAACCAGCGCAAGTTCGGGCTCAACCAGGTCGATCTTTTCAGCAACCCCGCCAACACCGGACCGGCTGACGGCATCTTCGATTCGATCGCGGTGGCGAACTATCGCTACCCCGGCACCAGCTATGGTGGCGCTTTCGTCATCGGCGGCACGCGCTACACTTACGATCAGGGCGGTGTTCGGCCGACCCGGAACGACGCGACGCCCTACGGCCCGACCGGCTTCCTGGGCGTGGGCGGCGATGGCTTCAACGATGCCGACTTCGCGCCGCTGCGCAACCAGACCGAGGTGTTCGCGGGCACCGCGCATCTCGAATACCAGGCCAGCGACGCGGTTCGCGTGTTCGTGGACGCGCAATATGCCAGGACCAAGACGGTGGCACGGCTGCAACCCACGTTCGACCTGGGCGTGACCATCACCGCCGACAATCCGCTGATCCCGGCGGACGTACGCGCGCTTATGAACGCGGCGGGCCAGACCAGCCTCAGCATCGGCCGCACGAACATCGATCAGGGCATCAACGTCCGCTATATCGATCGCGATACGGTGACCGGCGTGGCCGGGATCGAGGGCGACCTGGGCAGCCGGTTCCACTGGATGGGCTTCTACCAGTACGGCCGCTACCAGTCCGACGCCACGCGCACGCACAACCGAATCACCGATCGCTTCAACCAGGCGGTGGACGTGATTCAGGGACCGAACGGCCCGATGTGCCGCGATGCCGCCGCGCGGGCGGCGGGGTGCCAGCCGCTGAGCCTGTTCGGCCCGAACGCCGCGACACCCCAGGCGCTCGCCTATTTCGACTACACCTCGCACCGCAAGGTCGTGAACACGCAGCAGGTCGCCGGGCTGCAGTTCACCAGCAAGCCGTTCGATCTGCCGGCCGGCCCGCTGCAACTGGCGGGAGGCGTGGAATATCGTCGCGAAACCACCGATGTCACGCCCGATCCTTTGCAGGCGGCGGGACAACTGATCTATCTGACTGATGCGGCCCTGTCCGCGCGGTTCAGCGTCAAGGAAGTATTCGGCGAGGTGCTCGTCCCGATCCTCGCGGATCGCCCGTTCGCGAAGGAACTGTCGCTGGAAGGCGCGGTCCGGTATTCCGACTACAGCTCGATCGGCGGAACCACAGCCTGGAAGGTCGGCGGGCAGTGGGCACCGGTGCGCGACGTGCGCTTCCGGGTGACCCGTTCGCGCAGCGTCCGCGCGCCGAACCTTTCCGAACTCTACAATCCCGGTGCTTCGAGCAACGCTTTCATTCTCGATCCCTGCGATTCCACGCGGGTCAACCTCACCACCAACCGGCGGGCCAATTGCGCGGCGCTGGGCGTTGCCGCCAACTATACCGATCCCTTCGCCGGGGTCGCGAAAACCGTGATCACCGGCGGCAATCCCGGCCTTTCGGCGGAAACATCGAACAGCTGGACGGCGGGCACGGTGTTCACGCCCGGCTTCATTCCGGGCGTGGCCGTTTCGGTGGACTGGTGGAAAATCGATCTGAAAGGCGCGATCAACACGGTGCCGCTACAACGTGCCGTGGATAATTGCGTGGATGCCGCCACCACCAGCAATCCGTTCTGCCAGCTGGTGCGCCGCCGCGCGGACGGGGCGATCACGCAAGTCAACGTATCGCCGATCAACGTCGGCAGCCTGAATGCCGAGGGGATCGATTTCCAGGCGAACTATCGGCGCGCATTCGGCGCGACCGAGGGACGCCTTGCCGTGTCCGGCACCTACCTGATCCGCAACGAGCTGCAGGTCGTCGCCGGGGACCCGACCACGCGCGACAATAATCTTGGCGAAGTGGACAATCCGCGCTGGCGCTTCAATGTCGCGCCCGGTGTCACGATGGGCAGGTTCAGTCTGGACTGGACGGTGCGCTTCATCTCCGCAACCAAGGTGGACAGCCAGGCAACGGCGGAAGGACGCAGCGACAACAATGTCTCGTCGCGGCTCTACAACGACCTCTACGCCTCGGTCGCGGTGAACGATCGCTTCCGGCTCTATGGTGGCGTCAACAACCTGTTCGATGTCGATCCGCCGTTCAGCGCCGTCACGTTTCAGGGTACAGGTCGCGGCGCGCTGTTCGACAACATCGGTCGCTACTTGTTCGTTGGCGTGAACACGACGTTCTGACGGCATTTGCGGAGGCACGGGATGGCCAGCGGCAGGAGGGAAATTCTCAAGGGGCTGGCCATCACCGGCGCTTTTGCATCGACCAGGGCGAACGCCGCGCCCGCCGCGACGAAAACGGGCTTTTCCCCGGCAAGCTGCCAGGGATTGACCGGCCTTTCGTTCGACGCGGCCGAGCAAAAACAGATGCTGGGCGCGCTCGAGGAGAACGTGGAGCGGGCACGGGCCATCGCGCAACTGCGGCTGGACAATGCCCTCCCGCCCGCCGAACTGTTCAACCCGTGCCTTCCCGGTTGGCAACCCCGGCCACCGGCCGGGTCCATCGCCGCGACGCCGCACCTGCCCCAGCGGCCGGACACCGGCGAGGCGATCGCGTTCGCGCCCGCGTGGCAGCAGGCCGGCTGGATCGCCGCGCGGCGGCTTGGCGCGCGCGAACTCGTCGATATTTATCTGGGCCGGATCGCCGACCGCGCCCCTCGCCTGCAATGCATCGCAACGCTGACGGCGGACCAGGCCCGCGCAGAAGCCACGGCGCTCGATCGCGAGACCGCCGCCGGCAAGAGCCGGGGGCCGCTCCATGGCCTTCCCTATGGCTTGAAGGACCTGATCGACACCGCCGGGATACGCACGGCCTGGGGGGCGGAGCCATACCGCGACCGCGTTCCCGCCCACGACGCCACGATCGTCCAGCGGTTGCGGGAAGCGGGCGCGGTGCTGATCGCGAAAACCACCTGCGGCGCGCTGGCCTATGGCGATATCTGGTATGGCGGGCGGACCCGCAATCCCTGGAATATCGAGGAAGGGTCATCCGGGTCTTCCGCCGGCAGCGCCGCCGCCGTTGCCGATGGCCTGTGCTCGTTCGCGATCGGTACGGAAACCATGGGTTCGATCATCGCCCCCGCCGCACGGTGCGGAACGGTGGGGTTACGGCCCACGTTCGGACACGTGCCGCGCACCGGTGCCATGGCCCTGTGCTGGTCGCTCGACAAGATCGGTGTGCTGGCGCGTGACACCATCGACACTCACGCGGTTCTTTCGGCGATCCACGGCCAAGATGGCGAGGACCCCTGCGCGGTCGATCAGCGCGTGTCGCCGCTGCCTGCGGTCGACCCTGCCGCCGTGGCTATCGGTTATCGTCCCGAATGGTTCATCGATGGCCCGCCAACGGATCGGCGCGCACTCGAAGCGGCCCGCCGCGCGGGCTTCCGTCTCGTCGAAATCGATCTGCCCGCCACGGACGTTGCTCTCCTGGGCGGGATCGTGGCGCTGGAATCCGCCGCCGCGTTCCGCGAACTGACCGCCGACGGCAGGGACGCCATGCTCGCCTGGCAGGATGATACCGCCTGGCCCAATACCTGGCGTGCCGCGCAATTCGAAACGGCCGTCAACTATATCCAGGCGCAACGGGTGCGTCGCAAGCTGATGGTGGAATTCGCGCACGCGATGCAGGGGGTCGACGCGATCCTGCACCCCAATGAGGCCGGCCACCTGCTCCCGATCGGCAATTTTTGCGGATATCCGGCGCTGATCGTGCCCGCCGGCACGATCGAACAGCCGACGCGCGAGGGTTTCACCGACTATATCGCACCAGAGCACGTCGCGCCGGGGGCCAAGCTTCACAAGGTTCCTTTCGGGATCACCTTGACCGGCCACCTGTTTGATGAAGCGCGCCTGATCGGGATCGGCAGCACCATTGCAAGCGGTCTCGGCTGAATTGTTCCCATTCTTGTGAGTATCGAAACTCTCCACAGCCTTTACCCCCTGACCTCGCGCAACATCCGCGCGGCGGCATTGGACGAGGGCGCCAGCTTGCGGCCGTAGCGCAGGGCGGTCGCGGTGGAGGTCCAGCGCAGGGCTTCGGCGATCGGCCCAGCGTCTTCGTCGCTGGCGAACAGATGTTGCGTGAGCCCGGCCCGCAACGAATGCGTGCTCAGCGCGGCGAGCGCGGCCTCGAGGTCCGTCCCGAACAGGTTGACCAGATGCTCGTCCGCCGCGCGGCGCGCGGTGCGCTTGATAATCAGCCGCACCGCCGCCGGGGTCAACGCCTCCTCGCCGACGATATAGGTCGTCGTGACGCCGTCGATGTGCTGGCGGCAACCCGCCATGCGTGCCCTGGCTGCGCCACGAGCTCGCTAGCAATGCCTATTATGAAATTTTCGGTTATTGACGTGATTTATATTCACGTCGATTAAAGCATCAAAGTTGCAAGCCGCGCCGCGTGCCAAAGTTCGCTGCCGTGCTCCTGCTCAATCCGCGTTGCGCGCTTGAAACAGTGTCCGATCGCGAGTTCGTCCGTCATCCCCATCCCGCCATGGAGTTGCACGGCGTTCTGCCCGACAAAGCGGCAGGCACGCGCCACGACCACCTTGGCGGAAGACGCGGCGCGCGCGCGCTCCCGCGCCGGCGCATCCAGTTTGCAGGCTGCAAGCACCGCGGCCGCACGGACCTGCTCCACCTCGATATGCATATCGACCATGCGGTGCTGCAGCGCTTGAAAGGAGGCGATAGGCTGGCCAAACTGCTTGCGTTCCTTGCAATACGCCACGGTATCGCCAACCATGCGTTCGAGCAGACCCGCCGCTTCCGCTGCCTGCGCCGCGACCGCCCTGTCCCGCCATTCTTCGAGCAACTCCAACCCCTCCGGGCCATGGCTGATCGCCATGCCGCTCCCGACGCGGACGTTGTCGAGCGCAACGTCGGCGGCACGCCGCTCGTCGATCGTGGGGTAGCACGCCATCGTCAGGCCTGGCGCATCGGCCGGAACGACAAACAGGCCCACGCCACCATCGCACCGGGCCGCCACAATCAGCCAGTCGGCCCATGGAGCTGCGACAACCATCGCCTTGCGTCCGGAAAGGACCCAGTCTTCTCCATCGCGATCCGCCTGCGTCGCGATGCCGGCGAAATCGTACCGCATCTGCGGTTCGCCAACCGCCACGGCGAGGATCGCTTCACCGGCCAACGCCTGTCGCAGAACGGCCTGCGCACCCGCGCCGCCCCTGGCGAGGAGGGGAATGGCCTGAAACGCCGTTTCGGGCAGCGGCTCAAGGCAAAGGTGGCTGCCCCATTCCTCCATCACCACCATTTGCTCGGCGCCGCCACCGCCCATTCCGCCCGCCTGCGTCGGCGCGACTATTCCGAGCAATCCCAGATCGTGCGCAAAGGCGCGCCACATCGCGGGCTGGTAGCCGGGTTCCGCGCGGGATGCCGCAACACGTTCCCGGAAACCATAGCGCTGCCCCAGAAACTGCCGCAGCGTTGCCTTGAGCAACGACTGCTCATCGCTGAGATCAAAATCCATATCGCCCAATCTGTACCATGTGCAGAGGCCGACACACGAAGGCGGCCTGCTTCCTCTCGTTCGCGATGCGCCTTAATCTAATGATATAAGATTATTGACATTGCAACCCTCCGGGTGCTGAAACGAGACCATGGATATGGACTGGACACAAGAGGATCGCCACTTCACCGACGACGTGCGCGCATTCCTTTCGGCCGAACTGACCCCTGAACTCCGCGCCGCCGGCCGCTGGATGACCAGTGTTTATGGCGATCACGAACTGTCGCTCGAATGGCAGCGCAAACTGCACGCCAGAGGATGGGCCGCTCCATCCTGGCCCAAGGCTTACGGCGGAGCCGAATGGTCCGTTACGCAGCGCTACATCTTCGCGCGGGAACGGATACTGGCCGGAGCACCGCCGGTGTCGCCAATGGGCATCAGCATGTGCGGCCCGGCTTTGCTGGGCCACGGCAGCGAGGAACAGAAGCAATGGTTCCTGCCCCGTATGCTCACAGGCGAACATTTCTGGTGCCAGGGATATTCCGAACCGCATGCCGGCAGCGATCTTGCGCCGTTGCGGATGAGCGCCGAGCGCGAAGGCGACGTGCTGGTGTGCAACGGCACCAAGATCTGGACCACGCACGCCAATGTCGCCAACTGGATATTCTGTCTCGTGCGCACCGGTAAATATGACCGGCCGCAACAGGGCATAACCTTCCTGCTCATCCCGATGGACAGTGCGGGTATTTCGGTGACGCCCATCGTGATGACATCTGGCGAGCATATCCAGAACCAGATCTTCTTCGACAACGTCAAGGTCCCCCTATCCAACGTGGTCGGCCGCATCGACGAAGGGTGGACGGTCGCCAAATACCTTCTGGAATTCGAACGCGGCGGCAGCGCCTATGCTCCCGAACTGCAGGTGCGGCTCGGCCGAGTGCGCGAACTGGCCATCGAAGCGGGCGGCGGCCTGGCCGAAGATCCCGTATTTCTGGGGAAACTGGCCACGGCACAGGCGCGCATCGACGTGCTGGAAACCTATGAATTCCAGACCATGGCCAACGCGGCAAAGGGCGGGCGGCCGGGCCTTTCGGGCTCGATCATGAAAATTCTCGGCACGGAACTCAGCCAGCACATAACCGAACTCGCGATGGAAGCTGCCGGCCCTTACGGCCTGGCATTTCAACCCCAAGCCGGGATGGCTGGCGGACCCAACCGGATCCCGCATTCCGCCGGACCGGCGATCGGCCCGCGCGCCGCGTCGATCGCTCCACTACGCTATTTCAACGACCGGGCCGGCTCCATCTATGCGGGATCGAACGAGATCCAGCGCAACATCATCGCGAAGGCGGGGCTCGGCTTGCCCACCGCAACCGCATAGCGCGCGCTCTACCGCACGAAAATCGCCAAGCGCTGTAACAACAGCCTGAAAGGAAAACGAAAATGATTGAGGGCGGCTGCAATTGCGGAAGTGTCCGCTATCAGATAGCCGGAATGCCGTTGCTGGTGGCGCAATGCCATTGCCGCAACTGCCGCCGCCAATCCGGCAGCGCCTTTTCGGTAAACCTGCTGGTACCGGCGAAGGCGCTCGCGGTGTCGGGCAAGGTGTCTGTCTATGCCGATCCGGAGACCGAATCCGGCGAACCCGTACTGCGCAAATTCTGTCCGGAATGCGGTTCCCCGCTGTTTTCGGAATCACGGTCCATGGGCGGGCTTGCGGTCGTGAAAGCGGGGACGCTCGACGATCCGGCCCCCTTCCCGCCTTCGGTCAGCGTCTGGACCGAAAGCCGCCTGCCATGGGTCGACTTTCCGGAAGGCCAGAAAACCTTCCCGCGCAACGCCAGCTAGCACACGTTTCGATCCGGCAGGCAGCACCGCATCGCACGATGCTTCCCGTCGCTTTGGGGGGGCGTTACTCCGGCAGGAATTGCCGCATGACCCCGTAGTAAGTGGCGATCGATGCTTCCAGGCCGGAATAGACGCAGGATTGCAGTGCTCCGGTCGTAAGGCCGGCGTGGCTGATCTCGGCCGCCCTGAAATCCTCATTGCCAAAGACATTGAGGATCATGTCGTAGGATCGCGCGTAAAGTTCCTCGGCCTTCGGATTGTCAGGCGCCGCCCGGGTCAGCATGTGGTACTCGACCGTTGTATGCGCAGCGCTGCGCGGATGCAGCATCATCACCGAAATGTACCACGGGCTGGTAATCACCACGCAATTGGGGAACATGTTGTAAACGGTGGTGACCGTCTTGTGGACGTTTTCGCCCACGATAGCGAGATCCTCGGGCACGAAATTGGCCTTGCCCGAAATCTGGCGTATCGTGGGGCCGAGCAGATCGACCACGTTGGGAACATCGGCGAACATTGGCCCCACGGTCTGCGCGTGCAGGCGCTGCACATGATAGCCTTCCAGGAAAGGTTCGAGAACCAGTTTCCAGTTTGCGGCAATCTCGAACCGCTTGCGGCCATAGACATGCAGGCGCGGAAGATCGAGCGCTTCCAGATCCTCGGCCAGTTCGGGCACGAGCGGCGAAAAGTCTGGCTCGGCGTTGCGGTCGAGCATGACCCAGATGATCCCGCCGTGCTCGCGCGCCGGCAGTTCAGCAAGATTGCGCGAAGCCTTGTCGAGGTTCGCGAACGTTTCCGGCCGGGCAACTGCGAGCAGCTTTCCGTCAAGACCGAAGCTCCACGCATGGTAGGGACAGGTCATGCGGGCGGCCTTCAGCGGCTCGCAGGTTTCAAGCAGCTTCGCCCCCTTGTGCTGGCAGGCATTGAGGAAGACGTGGATCTGGCCCTGCTTGTCGCGCGCTATGATAAGCGGAATGCCCAGCGCATCGTGCCCCATCGCGGTGCCGGGTTCCGCAACCAGCGCTGAAACGGCGAGCGGGATTGCCCGCGCACGAAACAGGTGCGCCTGTTCCAGCGCGAAACGTTCGTCCGAAATGAACATGGACGCCGGCGTCGTGAATTCGATCTGCGGAACGATCGCCTGATCGTGGCGGGCGATGCGCTTCATCGCCGTGCGCTGGCCCTCGCTCATCATGTCGAAAGTCTGGATCCGCTGAAGCGCGGGACCCCCTGCGAGTGCGGCGGGAGCGTTCATGGTGTCATCCTCTTCCGTATTCGATTCGGCGCAAGGCGTATCATCCGTCAAATCTACTGACAATAGATTTTACTGCTGTACACCCTTGCGGTCGAATAAATCTTATGTTCTTAGATTAAATGGCGCATGCTTCGCGATGCCCCATTGGGAGAGATCAATGACCCAGATTGCCGCCGCCCTCGCGCGCGTATCCAACCCGGACAAGTTGTTCATCGACGGCGAATGGATCGCTGTGGAGGGCAAGGCACGGTTGCAACCGGTGAATCCCGCGACCGAGCAAGCGCTGCAGGACGTTGCCGCCGCAGGCCCCGTAGAGCTGGAAAAAGCCGTCGCCGCCGCCCGCCGCGCCTTCGACCACGGCCCCTGGCCGCGCCTTTCCCCGGCCGATCGCTCCGCCGCGATGCGACGCCTCGCGGCCGCTTTGCGAGAGCGTGGAGCCACGGCGGACGCCTGTTGGCTGGGCCAGGTGGGCGTTCCCCGGTGGATGGCGAACGGCGCCAGCGCCGGTGCGGCTGGTCTGCTCGATATGTACGCGGCAATGGCCGAAACCTACCCTTTCGAGCGCGTGGCGCCGGCACACGGCGCAACGTGTTCGACCGCCGTCGTCGTGCGGGAGGCCGCCGGCGTCGTCGCGGCGATAGCGCCGTGGAACGGCCCGCTGGCCTCGCTTCTGGTCAAGCTCGCGCCAGCCCTGGCAGCCGGCTGCACGGTCATTCTCAAGCCTTCGCCCGAAACCCCGCTGGAAGCCTTCCTGCTGGCGGAAGCGGTGCAGGAAGCGGACTTGCCGGCTGGCGTCATCAATCTGCTGCCGGCCGATCGCGAGGTGTCCGATCTTCTTGTGCGGCATCCCGGCGTCGACAAGGTCGCTTTCACCGGATCGACGGCGGTCGGCCTGCATATTGCGCAGATCTGCGCCGGGCGGATGGCGCGCTACACCATGGAACTGGGCGGCAAATCGGCGGCGATCGTTCTTGATGACTACGATCCCGCCGCCCTCGGGCCGGCTCTGGCGCCGCTGATCACGTTGCTGTGCGGCCAGGTCTGCATCAACTTCAGCCGGATACTCGTCCCCCGCGCCCGGCATGATGCCTGTGTCGAAAGCCTGGTCGCGGCGATGAAGGCTGTTGTCGTCGGCAATCCCGAAGCCGACACGACCATGATGGGACCGCTGGCCATGGCGCGGCATCATCGCAAGGTCCTGTCGTATGTGGAACAGGGGATTGCCGAAGGCGCGCGTCTGGCAACGGGCGGGGGCCGCCCGCCGGCGCTCGATCGCGGATATTTCATCGAACCGACGGTCTTCGACCACGCCACCAACGACATGGCGATCGCGCGGGAAGAGATCTTCGGGCCTGTCGCGGCGGTCATCCCCTATGACAGCGAGGAAGAAGCCATCGCGATCGCCAACGCCAGCGAGTTCGGTCTGTCAGGCGGCGTGTTCACGCAGGATACCGAACGCGCCTATGCCATGGCGCGACGGATCCGGACCGGGACCTTCACCCAGAACGGGCGCGAGTTTGATCTCACCAATCCGTTCGGGGGCTTCAAGAAGTCGGGCGTCGGCCGCGAAGGTGGCGTGGAGGGACTGGAGGCTTTCTGCGAAACCAAGACGGTGTTTCTGCCTGCGGTTCCGCGCGGCTTGCAACCGTAAGGTCGACCGCCCCGGCATCGCCTCCCATGTTCGGGAAGCGATGCCGGGAAGTTCAGGGGATTTCGTTGGCGAAAATGGCCGAACTGACGGTCGGCGCCCCCGGTCCGCCCGCGAGCAGGCAGGTGCGTGCGCCGGCAACAGGGTTGGAGCTTTCCCCGCGCAATTGCCGCACCGCCTCAATGGGAAGGCCGATGCCATGAATGAAGCCCTGGGCGAGATTGCCGCCGGCGGTATTGACGGGCAGCTTGCCTCCCTGCGCGATCAGGTTTTCGAAACGGATCACCTCCGCCGCATTCTCGTACGTGCAGAAGCCATGGTCGATCAATGACATCACGCCCTGCGCGTCGAAATTCTCATAGAGTTGCACGCAATCGATATCGGACGGCGCCAGGCCGGTCTGGGCATAGAGATCGCGCGCCACCGCGCGGAAACCGCCTGTGGCATAAAGATCGTCCGCATCGTTCTCCAGCAGATCACCCCAACCGGCTTCGGTGCCTTGCGAACAGCCGAGCAGGTAAACCGGCTTCCGCGCCAGATCGCGCGCGCGCTCCGCCGAAACCATCAACAACGCGCCCGCGCCATCGTTTTCCCGGCTGCAATCGTAAAGACGGAAGGGCTCTGCAATCCAGCGGCTGCCACGCAGCGTCTCGATATCGAAGTCCTGCCCATAGGCCACGGCCTGCGGGTTGTTGCGCCCGTGATGATAGGAGGCTCGAACCAGATCCTCGACAAGATGCGGCGGCACGCCATGGTGTTCGAACAGGCGCTGGGCGCGAATGGCGCACATCTGCGCGGGCGCCACCAGCCCGGCGGCAAGCAGGTGATCGTTGAGGTGATGCGCCATCACCGCGGCGGACATGCGCCCGCTTGCCCCTTCGGCCAGCGCGCGGAACACCACCACGGCGGTGGCCTGCCCGCTGAGAATCGCTGCCGCGGCGAGACCAAACGCCCCGGCGATACCGCCACCGCCGCCGCCCCATACCGCGGCAGACCACGACAGGCGGCGGGTGCGAAGATCGCTCATCAGCCGGACCGGCTCGTTCTTGTCATCGCCATAGGAGACAAAGCCATCGATCTCGGAAGTATCCAGTCCGGCCTCGTCGCAGGCATCGCCGATCGCTTCGATCAGCAGGCTGCGCTCGGGCATCGGCGCCGCGCCCCGCTTGAACTGGCGCAGACCGACGCCGGCTATGGCGGTTGTGCCGTAGAGAGGGTGAGTCATGCCGCGCGGCTCCAGACGATCGTGGGAATGCGGTCCTGTCCTACGACCGTCTCATCCACCCGGCCGATCAGCGCTTCGCCGATCCGGGGGTTGGCGGGCGCCGGATCGTCCATCCTCCCCATCAGGCGCACGGCACAATCCTCCAGTTCCGCGACGACGGTCACATAGGGCAGATCGAGGCTTTCCGTATAACCGAAGCGGTGCCAGGTGCGTGTCCAGGAATAAACCTTCGCGCGCAACGGCCGCTCCTCCCACACCATGCCCGTCGATCCGCAAGCCGAACAGCGATGCCCGGCCGGCCAGCACCAGTGCGCGCAGGTGCGGCAGCGGGGCAGCAGCAACAGCCCCCTTTCCAGGCCCTGCCAGTAAGGCGCATCGGCGCCGTCGAGGCGATGATTCATGCCGCGCTCCAGGCGATCGGCAGCGCTTCCAGCGCCATGACCGTCCCAGTCCGGAACGGGCGGGGGGCATCCGTGGCGAGCCGGAAACGCTTCACCCGCTTGAACCATTCCTCGGTCAGCACGCGGATCTCGGCACGGCCAAGAACGTGGCCGATGCAAAGATGCGGACCGGTCGAAAAGGTGACGTGCGCGGTCTTCTTGCGATCGATGTCCAGCAGGTTCGGCTCTTCGAACTTGCGATCATCGCGGCTCCCGCACGGCAACAGGTTCAGCACCATGTCCCCTTCGCGGAACGGCACGTCCAGGAGATCGATGTCCTTGATCACCAGCCGGGGTGTGTTGACCACGCCGAAAAGACGCACCGCTTCGTCGGCAAAGGCGGTGGACAATCCTTCGGGATCGGCGGCGAGGCGTTCCTGGAGTTCGGGCATCTGCGCAAGCTGTTGATAGGCGAACCCGGTCACGTTGGTCACCGTATCCATTCCGCCAAGGAACAGCACGAAGCTCATGGCGAGGATTTCCTGCTCGCTCATGCGCCGCCCGTCACCCATGTCGGCCTCGATGAAGTGGGCCATCAGCTTGCCGTCGGGATTCGCGCGCTTTTCATCGATCAGCGCTTTCATGATGCCCAGGATCTGCGCGCTCAGCGCTTCGATCTGCCCGGCATCGTTCTGGTTCTCGAAGAAGCGCTCCGCCAGATCCCGGAATTCCCTGAGGCGCGTCAGGTCCATGCCCATCAATTCCATGAACACGCTGACGGGAAAGACCTTCGCCACATCCACCATGAAATCGAACTCGCCCTTGGCAAGAGCGGAATCGATGATCTGCCCCGCCCATTCGCGCAGGCGCGGCTCGATCGCCTTGACTGCGACAGGGCCGAACATCGGCGCCATGGCGCGGCGGTACGGGAGGTTTTCCGGGGGATCGAGGCTCAGGGGAATGAAGAACGGGGGGTTGGGCACGCGCGGAATCTGCATCTCGCGCACCGAAAAATGTTCGGGATCGCTGGCGACCGCCGCGATGGCGTCCATCCTGCGCACCATCCAATGCCCGCCGTTCAGCGGAGTCCAGAAGATGTCGGGCGCATCGGCTATGGCCGCAGTGTAAGTACCCTGCACATCGCTGCCGACACGCTCATCGGCATAGATATCGAAATCGAACACCAGGTGCTGCGGCACATGGGGCGGGATAACCCGCGGGAGCGCGAGATTCTGGGGCATGGATTCATGTCCTCTGGAAGAAGGTCAACGAACTTTGGGCAAACGCTCGTGCGCACCGGCATAGGCTTCACGCACGGCAACCTTGGACAGCTTGCCGGTCGCAAGCCGGGGCAGCGGCTCCGGCGAGAAGGCAACGTAGCGGGGCACCTTGTAGTTGGAGAGATTGGCGTCGCAGTGGCCGATCAACGCCGTGACATCCAGCTCCACCGGTCCATGATAGACCAGCAATGGAGTTTCGCCGAACTTTGGATCGGGTGCGGCGATGGCCAGCGCTTCCGCAACGCCGGGAAACTCGCAAGCCACCGCTTCGATCTCGGCCGCCGAGATGTTGAGGCCGCCCGAAATGATCAGATCCTTGAGGCGGTCGATAAACGTCAGCAAGCCGTTCTCGTCCATCACGCCGACATCGCCGGAATAGAGCCAGCCATCCCGCAAGACTTTCGCCGTCTCCTCCGGGTTGCGCCAGTATCCCACCATCATGCCGGGCGATCGCATCACGATTTCGCCCTGCTCACCCGCCGCGCAATCCGAACCATCGGGCCGAACCACGCGAATGTCGATAAACGCACCGCCCCAGCCGCATTTGTCGGGACTGGCCAGCGCCAGATGCTCGGGCATGATAGTCGCGTTGCCGCCCACCTCGGTCTGGCCGTATATCTGGCGTATAACGACCCCCCTCTCCCGCCAGGCATCGAGCAGCTGCCTGCTGACGCGCGATCCGCCCGATGTGGCCAGGCGCAACGAGGACAAGTCCGCCGACGCGAATTCCGGCAGGGCCGCGATGAACTCGAAAAAGGCCGGTACGGCGGCGAAGCAGGCAATGCGCTCGTGCTGGATCAGGTTCAAGGCCCGCAGCGGGTCGAACTGCGGCTCCATATACAGGCTGCAGCCCAGCACCGTGTAGTGCACAAGCTGCACGAACCCGGCGGACGTGTTGAGCGGAGCGAGCGTTATGACGCGCGAGCCCGGCCCAACCGCGGATTCCTCGACTGCCCAGTTGGCCGCGTAAGCGGTCATGGTGCGATTGGTATAGACGACGCCCTTGGGCTTTGCCGTGGAGCCGGACGTCGCGATGATGACCACGGCGGCATCGCTGGCCGGGTCGTGCGCCACGGATACCCGCGCGCCAGCCCGAAGGGCGACGATGTCATCCATGAGCCTGACGGTCAGGCCGGCCTGGCGCACGACCTCGGACTGCTCCGGCGCCGCGAAGACGATTCTTGGTTCCGTGGTTTCGCATAGCTCGGCGATCTCGCGGGCCTTGTAGCGGAAATTCACCGGGCTCACGATGCCACCCGCCCTGATCGTGCCAAAGATCAGCGCTACATAGGCCAGGCTGTTGGTTGAACAGATCGCCACTCTGTCACCCGGCTGCAGCCCGGCATCGGCCAGCATGGCAGCGATGCGTTCCGACCAATCGCGCAGGTCGCGGTACGTCAGGACATCGCCGGCAAGGACGACGGCGGGCTGATCGCCACGCATACGCGCCCACCAGGCAATCGCACCGGATATTGTCTGCGACATCGACTCCCCTTTCCACAGCCGGCCAGCTGCGAGCGCATCCTGCGCCTGTTGCGCCACAGCTAGCGCGACGCATACCTAATGACAATAGATTTCTAATCGAGCGCTTAAACCCGCTTGCGCAACGCTCCTCAAGCTGTCAATCTATGCATGTTAGATAGATCGCACGAAGGTGCGACGTTCAGGGTGAGATGATCGCGTGAACAGCTTTGACTATATCATAGCAGGAGCGGGTGCGGCAGGATGCGTTCTCGCCAACCGCCTGTCGGCGGACCCGGCGAACCGGGTGTGCCTGATCGAAGCCGGCCCCCGCGACAATCACCCCTTCATTTCCATGCCCAAGGGCCTTGCCAAGGTGATGGCGGACCCCCGGCATCTGTGGGCCTATGCGAGCAAGGAGGACGCCTGCACGGGCGGCGTCTCGGAAACATGGGTCCGGGGGCGGGTGCTGGGCGGATCGAGTTCGGTCAACGGGATGATGTATGTCCGCGGCCAACCCGCCGATTTCGACGCCATCGCCGAACTCACGAGCGAGGACTGGTCATGGGCGCATATCGGCAAGGCCTATGCCGCCATCGAGAATCACGAACTGGGCGCGGCCGAGACGCGGGGGGCAGCCGGCCCGCTCAAAATCTCGATGCCGACGCTGAAAGACGTTCTGTCCGATGCCCAGATCGCGGCCGGCACGGCAATGGGCTGGCCGCTGAAGGATGACATCAATGCTCCGGACAACGACGAAGGTGTCGGGCGTACGCCGCGCACGATTCACAAGGGCAAACGGCAGAGTGCCGCAACCGCCTTTCTGCATCCCGTCGAATCCCGTCCCAATCTGACCATCCTTACGGAATGCACCGTCGATCGCGTGATATTCCAGGGCCGGCGCGCCTGCGGCGTCGAAGTGCTGCGTGAGGGCAGGCGGGAAACGATCCCCTGCCACGGCGAGGTCATCCTGTGCGGGGGTGCCATGGCAAGCCCGGCGATTCTCGAACGGTCCGGCATTGGCGATCCGGTGCGGCTTGCGGCCCTGGGCATCGACCTCGTCCACCAGAGCGCGGAGGTGGGAGAGAACCTGATCGAGCATCGGGGACTGATCGTGCAATGGAAGCTCCGGCGCAACATCTCCCAGAACAGGGAGTTCAAGGGCTGGCGCCTATTGCGCTCCGTGTTGCGGTACTATCTCACACGCAACGGCCCGATGGCGGCGGCGGCCTACGAACTGGGCGCTTGGTTCCGCACACGCCCGGGACTGAATCGCCCCGACGCGCAAATGCTGATCGCCCCGTTCTCGTTCGATTTCGACAAGAACCGGCAGGATGTGGAACGGCACCCGGGGATGCACGTGGTGGTCTATGCACTGCGCCCTACCTCGCGCGGGAGGATCCACATCTCCACGCGCGATCCTGATGCGGCCGCGTCCTTCGAACCGAACTACCGTGCAAACGCCGTCGATCGGGAGGCGATGACAGGGGCGGTGCGCATCGTGCGGGCATGGGCCGCACAAGCTCCGCTCGCGGACCTGATCGAGGAGGAGACGATGCCGGGGCCACAGTATGCGACCGATGACGAAATCCTTGCCGCGTATGACCGGTACGGGACATGCGGATACCATGCCGTCGGCTCCTGCAGGATGGGGCACGACGCAAGTTCCGTGGTCGATCCGCGAACGCGGGTGCGCGGCGTGGATTGTCTGCGCGTGGTCGATACCTCGATCTTGCCGATGATTCCAGCCGGCAACACCCAAGGCCCCGTCATGGCCATCGCCTGGCGCGCCGCGGACCTGATTCTTTCAGACCGGGAGAGTTTTTCCAGAGCGGCATGAAATAGCGCCCCCGCGCTGTTCATCCAGCGCAGGGGCGCATCGCACACTAAAATCTATCATTATTAGTTTTAACAGTGGCAGTTTCTTCGACTTCGACCACGGAAGCTGCCCGCAAACGGCGAAAGCCGCCAAACACATGGGGAGGAAATGATGATCCGTCGGAATAACTCGCGCGCGCTGTACCTTTGCTCGGCGCTGTCTTCGTCACTCGCGGTAATGGCGGCAACGCCCGCGCTTGCGGCAGACGAAGGGCGCCCGGCCGCCACGCAGGCCGCGACGGACCAGGGCGGCGCCACAACCGAAGAAATCATTGTCAGCGCGCGGCGCCGGAACGAGCGCCTGATCGATACGCCGGTGGCGATCACGGCGGTAAGCGGTCAAGCGCTTACACAATACCAGGCGACGCGCGTCAGCGACATTGCCACCATGGTCCCTTCGCTGATCGCCGGCAAAGCGGCCTCGGGCTCGTCCGCATCGATCTTTCTGCGCGGCGTGGGATCAACCGCGCTCAGCGCCGGGTTCGATCAGTCGGTCTCGTTCGTGATCGACAATATCGCCATGAGCCGCGGGCGCGAGATCAGCCTGCCGCAGTTCGACATCAAGGGCGTGGAAGTGCTCAAGGGGCCGCAAGCGCTGTTCTTCGGAAAGAACACGACCGGCGGCCTTATCAGCGTGACCAGCAATGGCCCTACGGACAGCTTTGAAGCCGGCATCAAGGGAGGCTACGGCTTCTATGCCCGGGACCGCTATGTCGAAGGGTACGTATCTGGCCCCGTCACCGACACGATCCGCGCGCGCCTTGCCGGACGTTATTCGAAGAGCGACGGCGCGTTCGAGAACACCGCCGCCGCGACCTACACGAACTATATCCCCGGACAGTTCCGCACGCGCAATTCCGATCGGCGCGGAGGCGCCGAAAGCTATGGCCTGCGCGCTACGATCGATGCGCAAGTGACCGACAGCTTCAAGCTGGAACTGAAAGCGGGCCTGACCAGCGTGGTCGATGGCGGCCCCACCGACACGCTGGAGCGGCTCTGCGGCGGTGGTCGCACCAGGCCCATCCCCGCCACCCCGGCTCCCGGCCTGTCATTCCCCGCAAGCCCCAACGCGGATTGCAAGATCGACGGGCGTTCCGACAGTTCCGCCCTTCCCGTACAAGTCGCCACCACCGGCATGCGCTATGCCGGCGACGGCAAGCTCTATGCCGACTTCAAATCGCAATACGCGGTGTTGACCGGCACGATCGACAGCAATCCATTCAACGTCACGTCGATCACCGGTTATTATCACTTCAAGCAGAATGACCTGAACAACGTGAGCGGTGAAGCCTATCCGGCCAGCTTCTCGCAATATGCCGATTTCAAGCAATTTTCGGAAGAACTCCGGTTCCAATCGCGTTTCAGTGGTCCTTTCAACATCCTCTTCGGCGGGTACTACGCCCACGGCAAGTTTGTGTTCAACACTGATGCCTACATCGTCCCGCTGCCGCTCGATCCGATCAACAACACCTACGTGACCTTCAAAAGGGATGATGGCTTTTCGACGGATTCCCTGTCGTTCTTTGCCGAAGGAACGCTCAACCTGACACGGCAGATCGAACTCTCGGGCGGCGCGCGATACAGCCGGGAATCGCGGTCGAGCTACCAGCGTTCGCTGCCGGGCCACATCGCGTTCGCCTCGACCTTCCCGGGCGGCATCGCGCTCAACGACAAGTACGATGAAGGCAATCTCTCGCCGCAGGTCACGTTGCGCTACAAGCCATCGGAGGATCTGACGCTGTATGCGGCCTACAAGCAGGGCTTCAAGGCGGGCGGGTTCAATATCTCGCAAAGCCTTACGCCTGCCGCTTCGGTCGCCGCGGGGCGCTATAAGTCGGAAACAGCCGAAGGCGGCGAAGCGGGCATCCGCGCGTTGCTGCTCGACCGCCATCTCAGCTTCAACCTGACCGCCTACCGCTATGTCTATTCCAATCTGCAGGTGCAGTTCTTCGATCCGACCACCGTATCGCTTACCGCCGGCAACGCCGGCAAGCTGCGCACGCAGGGGATCGAAGCCGAGGCCAATCTGCGCGTTCCTGGCGTGGCCGGCCTGTCTCTGCGCGGGGCCGCGGCCTACAACGATGCCAAGTACCAGGATTTCGTCGGCCAGTGCTATCCGGGTCAGACCATTGCACAGGGCTGCAACCTGCTTCCCGCGGGCGGGGTCTTCAACGGGCAGAACTACAGCGGGCGCACGCCGCCGAAGGCCCCCCACTTTGCCGGAAGGGCGGGCTTCACCTACGAAACGCCGCTGGGCAGTGCGCTCTCGCTGCGCCTCAACAGCGATGTCTCCTATACCTCGAAGTATAACTTCACCGACGCACTGCGCCCGGATGCCGTCCAGCGCGGTTATGCCAAGGTCGATGCCTCGCTTTCCGTGTCCGGCAATGACGGCATGTGGACCGCTTCGGTGATCGGGCGCAACCTGACCAACAAGCTCGTGGTGACGGCCGCCAACGACATTCCGTTCGCAGGCGGGACCGGAACCGGAACGGCGAACGGGACCGTTGCCGACATGTCCGCCTTCGTGGACAATCCCCGCGAGGTGTTCGTGGAAATCGGCTTCAAGTTCTGACTTTTCCTCTCCACCGGAAAAGCCTGAAGGGGGCGGAGCCGCAAGGCCTCCGCCCCCTCTTTTGTGCCCACAACCGCAACGCCATGATGCGTGTCGCAGAGAGCTGGAATTACGGGCTCGCCGGCTGTCCATTTCGACTTCAGCGCTGAAGAACGCTACTTGTCACCATATCGGAAACGCAAGCCGTCCAGAATAACCCGCAACGCTTCCACAAAAGCGGCTTCCTCATCCTTCGGCGCAACGTCGATCGCGGCGGCCAGGAAAGGGAATTGTTCCCGGTTCAGTTCGGGCGTGGGAGGCGTATGATGGCTCGCCGCCGCCGCCGCGAAAAGCGTGAAACCAAACGTGAAGCGTTCGATCGCTTCGAGAACGACCACCTGGTGCTCCGCGGGATAGGGGCACGTTGCCAGCGTGCGTTCGTACGCCGGCAAAACCACCTGACGCGGAAAGAAGCGCAAGGCCAGGGGCGCGGCATTCGGATGGCGCATCGTGACGCGGTACGTCGCGAGCGCCAGTTCGATCGTCCGCGTTTCCCAGTCCTCGGACCAGATTTCCTGCTCAACGTTGATCCTTTGCAGCAGCAGGCGCGCAACCTTGACGAGCAGTTCCTCCTTGTCGCGGAAGTGGTGATACAAGGATGGTGCCCGCACACCCATCTGCTGCGCCACAGCCTGCAGGCTCAGGCCTTCGAGGCCGCAACGATCGATTATCTCAAGCGCGGCCTCTGCAGCAGTGTTCCGCGTAATCAGCGGAGAAGCTGGTCGCCCTGCCCGGGGTACGCGCCGTCCGTCGTGCAGTACGCTCGAGGCCTTGGTAGCGCGTCCGGACGTTTTGGGCGTTCGTTTTCCGTTGCTCATCAACGATCCTGCTGCCTTCTTATTGGGACCCTGTCTATAGCTCTTAGATTTGGAATGCGGATTTCGAGATCATCGCGCCCAGGATGCGGCGCCATTGCCGACCACGATTCCTGTCCCAGGATATCGAAACCGCACAATTGCACTATCGGCGAGCGTAGCGGTGCTGTCGCTTCACGCCAATCCGGGACGCTTCACAGGCTCCCCTCCCTACCCCCTGACCTTGCCCAACATGCGGGCGGCAGCATTGGACGAGGGTGCCAGCTTCCGGCCATAGCGCAGGGCGGTCGCGGTGGAGGTCCAGCGCAGGGCCTGGGCGATCGGCCCGGCGTCTTCGCCGCTGGCGAAGAGGTCCTGGGTAAGCCCGACGCGTAACGAATGCGTGCTCAGCGCGGCGATCGCCGTGTCGAGATCGGCCCCGAACAGGTTTACCAGGTGCTCGTCCGCGGCGCGGCGCGCGGTGCGCTTGATGATCAACCGCACCGCCGCCGGGGTCAGCGCGTCGTCGCCGACGATATAGGTCGTCGTGGCCAGCACGGGCCTTGTCCCGGCGCGCGACGCCTGTCCCGCCGGCAGGCGCCAGCGCAGGCCTGGCGGCGCCGGCGGATCGGACGCGGCGATGGCATCCCGCGCGCGGGTGCGGATCACCCCGATCCGGCGGAATAGCGGCCCGGACACGATCCCCGCCCCCGCCAGCCAGGCCCGCACGCGCCGCACGGTATCGGGCGAGAGCCAGGCATAGGCCCCCTGCCCTTCCTGGTCGGTCTTGGACGTCGGCACAGTGAGAATAGCGGAGCCGTCCTCGCTGACATCGATGCGCTCAGCGTTCACGCGGACCAGTTCGGACACGCGCAGCCCCGTGTCGTAGGCAAGCGAGAGCAGCGCGGCGTCGCGCAGGCCCGGCAAAGTTCCGGAACAGGCCGCGAGCAGCGCGCTGAGCGTGAACCCCTTTGCCGGTTCGTGACCGATCCCTTCGCCATAGCGCAGGGGTCCCGCCTGGCGCTGGGCCGCGCCCACCCGGCGGCGGAAGCCCCGTATGGAGTCGCGCACCACGCCCGCCCGTGTCGGGTTCGGCGCTCCCAGCAGGCCGTGCACGACCGCGAGGCTGGCAAGCCGGCGGCCGACCGTCGCCGGCTTGAGCCGCCGCGCCTCGCAATCCTCGATGTAGCCGACGATCCGCGCTTCGCTCGCCGGCAGACCAAGCCCGCCGGCACGCGCGCAGAAGCCGGCGTAACAGGCCATGTCGTTGGCCAGCGCCTTGACGCTCGCAGGCGCGCGCGCCTCGAGGCTCTTGCGGAAGGCAAGCTGGTCGATCGCGCTCCCGCCCCCGGCAAGCCGCGTCAGCAGGGTAACCAGTTGCGCGACGCGATCACCGGCGCGGCCCGCCCGTCGGTGGGGCAGCGGCGTGGCGCCGGGCGCCTGGACCACGACGAGTTCGCCAGAGGTGCTTGGCGTGGCATCGGCGCCGCCGCGCCTAGGGAAGGATTTAGCGGTCATCCGGACCGGATAGGCGGCTTTTCCACACCTGTCACTATCGATAATGTCCCATTATCGATAGTAGCGCCCGCAAGGCGTATTGGGCGTTGTATATCTAGGCCGTGAACCCATAAAAATTGCAAGGGGCGGCCGAGGCAGCATGGCTATTCGATTTGGACACCTCGAAGAACCGTCT
>NZ_DDFB01000140.1:0-21199 GCF_002336885.1 Novosphingobium sp. UBA1939
AACAGGGCGCGGACGTGATCAACCTCAGCCTCGGCACGACCAATGCCGCGCATCGCGAAGGATTCGCGGCCGTGGCGGCCCGCGCGGCAGAGGCCGGCGCGCTGATCGTTGCCGCGCGCGAGGCCGATGGCACCCCCTGCTGGCCCGGCGCGCTCGATGCGGACAACGTGCTGGGCGTGGGGCTGGACTGGGACTGTCCGCGCGAGACCTGGCGCGTGCGCGATGGCGTGCTGTTCGCCTCGGGCTATCCGCGCCCGATCCCCGGCGTTCCGCCCCGGCGCAACCTTTATGGCATCAGCTTTGCCACCGCGCAGGCGAGCGGCTTCGCGGCGCGGACGGGCGCCGGCTTGCCGCCCGATGGCAATCGCGCCGAACGGTTGCGCGCGCTGCTGTTGTCCGGAGCGGAACTTCCCGCCTGACCAGCGCATCGCGCCACCTGCCCCACATCGCACGCCCATGAAAAATCCCCCCGCGACCGAAGTCGCGGGGGGATCATCATGTCGCTGTATGGAGCAATCAGTATTTCACGCCGGCGCGCAAACCGAAGAACTGCGGCCGGATCGTGAAGTTACGCGACGATCCGGAGCAGAACGTGATCGAACAGAAGGTGTTCGTCGTCAACGTGCCGCGCTTGTCGAACGCGTTCTGGATGAACACGTCGAAGCTCCAGTTGTTGATCTTGAGACCACCGGAGAAATCGAAGCTGACGAACCCCGGAGTGCTGCAGGATTTTCCGGCAGCGGTCTGCGAAGCGGCAAGCGCCAAGGTGCCGCAGGTCAGAAGGTTGTTCTGCTCGACGTTCAGGTCCTGCGTCGCCGAGGTCTGATACAACGCCGCGCCCTGCAGATAGACCGCATAGTCACCGACTGTGGTGTCATAGCGGATCGAGGTCGTCCCCTTGAACTGCGGCTGACGCGGCAGCCGGGTACCGTCTGCGGCAGCGACCGCGGAGGTCGAGGTGCCGTTCACGACGACCCTCGAACCGGTCGGACAAGAGGCCAGCTGCACGATCGACAATGCGGCACGGTCCGCCACGAAGTTGCAGAAGTTACCGGTCAGCTTGCCGTCGTTGTAAGCACCCGAGGTCGAGATGGTGACCTTGCCGAGCTTGAGATCGGCATCGTATTCCACGCCCTTGACCTGGGCCGTGCCGGCGTTGCCGGTATAACCCGCGCCCTGCGCGCCGGCGACGACCACGCCGTACTGGATGTTATCCCAGTTTTCGAGGTAGATGGAGGCATTGAAGCGGAAGATGTTGTTCCACGTCGTCTTGATGCCCAGTTCGAAGTTGGTGAGCGTTTCCGACTTGAACGCCGGCGCGGCGACCGTCACCTGCGGCAGCCCGCCCGAAGCGCGGATGCGCAACGGCCGGTTGTAGCCGCCCGGCCGGAAGCCGGTGGAATAGTTGAAATAGATCATCTTGGTTGGCGTGACCTGCCAGTCGAGCGCCACCTTGTGCGTTTCTCCCTGCTCCTTGTACCGGCCGTAGCCGTCCGCCGCGAGCGGGTTCTGGTTGGAACAGGCGAGCCGCTCGGCCGGCAGGGGCACGGTACAACCCACACCGAGCGCCGAAGCGGTAACGCCGGAGAAGCCCTTGATCTTGTAGTCGGTCCAGAAGTAGCGGATGCCGCCGGTCAGCTTCAGGTTCTCGAAGATCTTGTAGTGACCCTCGGCGAAGATCGCCTCGTCGTGGTAGCTCTGGTTGTTCTCGGTGATGTAGAAGCCATCGCCCTTCACCGCGGCGGACGGGCTGACGACCATCGTGCCGCCGGCCGCGGTCGGGATGCCGAAGCCCGCCAGAGACGTGGTATTGCCGCTGCCGGAGCTGTACGCGCCAGCCTTGGTATAGCCCGCGATCTGGTCAAGGCCGTGGATCGCGTAGTAGTTGTTGTTTTCCTGCTGTTGCGACTGGTAGAAACCGCCGATCGTCAGATCAAAGGGCCAGCTCTTCGGCGTCGAGATGCGCAGTTCCTGCGTGAACTTGTTACGGTTGTTATCCTGGTGATAGTACTGCGTCGGGTTGATCAGCGTCGAACACTTGAGCGTCAAGCCCGATCCGGTACAGCCCGCCTTATCGAAGAACTGCAGATAGTTTTCATATCCGCCGCCGAAACCGTCATAAGTCACGGTGTAATAGGTGTAATCGTTACGCAGCTTGGTGTTGCGGCGGAAGATGCCCGTCGCCGAGACGACGTCGAAGTCGCCGATGTGGCCGTGGATGCTCAACTGGGCCTGCACCCATTTGTCGTCCTGCCGCGTGAGATCGTAATCGTGGACCTGCAAATCGCCGACGCGCGGATCGTAACCGAAATAGCCGTAGGCGATCTGCCTTTGCGCCGTGACCTGCGGATTGACTTCCCAGCCGGGCGCCGGTTCCCACAGCAGCGACAGGCGGCCGCCATATTCGTAGATCGGGTTGTAGTCCTTCTTGGCGATCGCGGCGTTGTTGAGCGTGTAGCTGGTGAGTGAATTGTTGTCCCCCAGTTCCAGCGTCGAAGACCGCCCGTCGTTGAACTTGCCATTGTTGGGCGTGTTGTCGACATAGCCGCCATCGCGCCGGTAGTAGGCCATCGCGCGCACCGCCACCGTTTCGGTGACGGGCAGGTTGACGTAGCCCTGGATCTGGCCGCCAAAGGCACCCTTGCCGTACTTGTTGACTTCGGATTCCGCGCCGAACTCGAACTTGCCCAGCTTGGGCTTGTTGGTGATGATGCGGATCGTGCCGGCCAGCGATCCCGCACCATACAAGGTACCCTGCGGACCGGACAGCGCCTCGACGCGTTCCAGATCGTAGGCATGGATGTCGGGCGAGCCGGTGCCCGTGATCGGAATATCGTCAATGTAATAGCCGGCCGATGCGTAGTTGCCGCCGGCGGGGACGATCCCGCGGAAATAGATGGTCTGACGGCCAGGCCCAAGGCCCGCGAACGAGACCGACGGCAGCAGCGTGGCGAAGTCGCTCAGGCCCTTGACCTGCCGCTGCCCCAGCGTGTCGGCGCTGAGCGCCTGCATGGAGATCGGCACCTTCTGGATGCTCTGCGCGCTGCGCGTGGCGGTCACGATGATTTCGCCAAGGCCCTCGCCAGCCGCGGGCGCGGCATCCGCCGGCTGTTCGGCGGGGGCGGCCTGATCTTCCGCGAAGGCGGTGCCCGGCAGCGCCAGTCCGGTCAGGAATGTCGACGCGCCCAGCACTCCCATGATCTTGAGCGAGCGCGACTTGCATGCAGTTTTCATAAGCCCCCCTTTTGACGTTCGCGCCTTTCATCCTCTCCCAAGGATCGTGCGGCCCAGTTCCTGGGTCTCGCCACCAGTGCCTGCCGCCTTGCCGAGCGAAAATTGTGCAATCGCGAACAACCATGCGCTCGCACACGCACAACCCATCCGCCCCCGCGAAGCAGATGCCTCGCGGATCGCCGCCACGGCGTGGCGACGGCAGGTCCAAAATCTCAAATGCCCCGGACTTTCGCGCCCCAAACCGAAGTTAGTACGCCTGTCCGAAATCGATAGTGCCAGCGATTGGACAGGTGTCAACTTCCTTGTTGCAAAAGCACGGAGGTGCATATTGACTCGACAAATATCCTTTCCGTCGGCACAAATTTCGCAGTTGCAAACACGGGATCGACACATGGCGGGCAGCATGACGGCCAGTCGCGAAGAGACGGCGAACGAGGCGCTGGAGCGTGCCGTACGGCTGCTCGACGCCGAACCGGAAGCAGCGCTGACGCTGGCCGACGCGGTGCTGAAGAATGCGCCGGGGTTGCCGCCGGCGGAAATGATCGCCTGCCAGGCCCTGCGCCGGCTGGGTAACGCCGGGGCGGCCCTGCCGCGACTCGCCGCGCTGGCCCGCAGGCACCCCGGCGCGCCCCCGGTGCTGTGGGAATGGGCACAGGCGGCCAGCGAAGCGGGTGATGTCCGTCAGGCAATCGCCGCGCTCGAAAGTCTCACCCGGCAGCAGCCCGGCGTGGCGAGCGGCTGGTTCCTGCTGGCGGGGGAATTGCGCAAGGACGGCCGCCACGAAGACGGCTGGCGCGCCGACCTTTCCGGCATCCACGCCGCTTCGCGCGATCCCGAACTGGTCCAGGCGGCGATGGCGATGAACGAAGGGCAGCTCGAGGACGCCGCCGCCACCCTGAAGGCACGACTGGAACGGTTGCCCGACGATCCCGTGGGCACCCGCCTGCTGGGCGAGGTTGCCTGGCGGCGCGCGGACATGGCCGAAGCGATGACGCTCGTCCGGCGCGCGCTGGACCTTGCCCCCGGCTTCGATCTGGCCCGCGATTTCCTGATCCGCCTGCTGCTGCAGACCAACCGCCTGCCCGAAGCGCTTGAGCACGCCGAAGTGCTGGCGCGCTCGCCGGTGAACAATCCGGGGCATGACCTGATCATGGCCTCGGTGCTGGTGCGGTTGGGCGATCAGGAACGGGCACGGGCGCTTTACGAAAAGCTGCTGGCGCAAAAGGCGGACCAGCCGCAGGTCTGGCAGAACCTGGGCCATGTGCTGAAAACGCTGGGCGAACAGGCCGAAGCGGTGCACGCCTACCGCCAGGCGGTGGCGCACCTGCCAACGATGGGCGAGGCATGGTGGAGCCTTGCCAACCTCAAGACCGTCAAGTTCGGCACGGACGACATCGCGGCGATGGAGCAGGCGCTGGCCACGCTGGAGCCGGACGCGGCGGACCGGCAGGAAGACGTGTTCCACCTGCACTTCTCGCTGGGGAAGGCCTACGAGGACGCGAAGGACTATCCCGCCTCGTTCCGCCACTATGACCGGGGCAACCACCTGCGCCGCACGATGGTGCGGCATGATGCGGACCAGTTTTCAGCGGAAGTGGCCGCGACGCGCGAGACGTTCACCAGCGCCTTCATCGCCGCGATGGGCGAAGGCGGCTGTCCCGCGCCCGATCCGATCTTCGTCGTCGGCCTGCCCCGCTCCGGCTCGACACTGGTGGAGCAGATCCTTTCCAGCCACAGCCAGGTGGAAGGGACGATGGAACTGGCGGAAATGATGATCATCGCCAGCCGCCTGCAAGCGCGCGTGGACGAAGGCGAGTTTCCGGATTTCCGCGCGATGGTCTCCTCGCTGACGCCGGCGGACCGGCTGCGGCTGGGCGAGGAATATATCGAGCGCACCCGCGTCCACCGCCAGACCGACAAGCCGCTGTTCATCGACAAGATGCCCAACAACTGGCAGCACGTTGGCCTGATCCGGCTAATCCTTCCCAACGCCAAGATCGTCGATGCGCGCCGCCATCCGATGGCCTGCTGCTTTTCCGGCTGGAAGCAGCATTTCGCGCGCGGGCAGACGTTCACGTATGATCTTGGCGACATCGGCCGGTACTATGCCGATTACGTCGCGCTGATGGCCGCGTTCGACCGCCAGGCGCCCGGTGCGGTGCACCGCGTGATCTACGAGAGGATGGTGGCCGATACCGAGGCCGAAGTCCGCCGCCTGCTCGGGCACCTGGGGCTGCCGTTCGAGGAGGCCTGCCTCTCGTTCTGGGAAACCCGGCGGGCGGTGCGCACGGCGAGTTCCGAACAGGTGCGCCAGCCGATCTTCACCGACGCGGTGGAGCACTGGGCGAACTACGCGGAATGGCTGGACCCGCTGCGCGCCGCACTCGGCCCGGTGATCGACGCCTATCCGGACGCTCCTGCCAGCTAACCCACGGGCATGTTGTCGATCAGCCGCGCCTTGCCGATCCGCGCGGCCACCAGCAGACGGGCGGGCCGTCCGGTCAGGGCCGCCACCTCCTCCAGCGTCGCCGCATCGCGCAGGTCGGCGTAATCGATCGAGGCGAAGCCGGAAGCGAGAATTTCGGCTCGCAGCGTAGCAAGCGTACCGGCCACCCCGGCGCCGCCTTCGATCGCGGCGATCGCCTTGCGCATCGCCCGCGAAAGGCCCGCCGCCTGGCTCCGCTCCGCGGGCGAAAGATACTGGTTGCGGCTGCTCATGGCGAGACCATCGTCCTCGCGCACCGTGGGCACGCCGATGATCGCGTCGGCATAGGGCTGCGTCAGATCGAGATCGCGCGCCATGCGGCGGATGATGGCCAGCTGCTGCCAATCCTTCTCGCCGAACAGCGCGATATCCGGCCGCACCTGGTTGAACAGCTTGCACACCACGGTCGCCACGCCATCGAAATGCCCCGGCCGTGCCGCGCCGCACAGCACCGCGTCGAGGCCAGAGACCGAGACATTGGTGGCATAGCCATCGGGATAGACCTGATCGACCGTCGGCGCCCACAGCAGGGCCACTCCCTCGGCCTCCAGCAGCGCCGCATCCTGCGCCATGCGGCGCGGATAGGCATCGAGATCCTCGTTCGGGCCGAACTGGCGCGGATTGACGAAGATGGAGACGGCCACATGGTCGGCGCGGCGCCGCGCCTCGCGCACCAGCGTCAGGTGCCCCTCGTGCAATGCCCCCATGGTGGGGACGATCGCGAGGGTTTTTCCCCCGTTTTTGAGCAGGTCCACCGCTTCGCGCAGGGTATCGAGCCTAGAGATGGTTTGCACCGGGCCTGCCTCTCCTTTAATTCACGACAAGGGACGAAGCGGGGTTCCTACCCCCCGTCCCCCTCCGGCGGCAAGCACTGCCGGACCTGTCGGCAACACAAGCAGCGAGTTCATTCCTTGTCCATCGGAGCACCGCCACCCGCACCGCAGCAGCCCGCAGGTCCGCACCGGATCGTCTTTGCCAACGAAAAGGGCGGCACCGGCAAGTCCACCACCGCCGTGCACGTGGCGGTCGCGCTCGCCTATCAGGGCGCGCGCGTGGCGGCGATCGACCTCGATGCGCGGCAGCGCACGCTGCACCGCTATCTGGAAAATCGCGCGGAAACGCAGAAGCGCCGGCAGATCGATCTGCCGACGGCGACGTTCGCGGTCTATGGCGGTGACAATGTTGACGAGCTTGAAGCGCTGACCGAACAGCTTTCCGCCGGGCACGATTTCATCGTGTTCGATACCCCGGGGCGTGACGATCCGCTGGCCCGCCACGTCGCCACCCGTGCCGATACGCTGGTCACGCCGCTGAACGACAGCTTCGTGGACTTCGACCTGATCGGGCAGGTGGACGCGGAAACCTTCAAGGTCCGCCGCCTTTCGTTCTACGCCGAACTGATCTGGGAAGCCCGCAAGAAGCGCGCGATGACCACGATTCGCGAAGCGCGGCGCGAGATGGACTGGGTGGTAGTGCGCAACCGCACCCAGCATATCGAGGCGCGCAACCAGCGCCGCATCGATCAGGCGCTGGTCGAACTGTCCAAGCGCGTCGGCTTCCGCATCGCCAGCGGCCTGTCCGAACGCGTGATCTATCGCGAACTGTTCCCGTCGGGCCTGACGCTGCTCGACAAGGGTCATCTCGGCGAACTCGGCACCAGCCACCTTGTGGCGCGGCAGGAGCTGCGCTCGCTGGTCGCGGGCCTCAACCTGCCGATGCCCACCGGCGCGCTTGGCGCTCATGCGGGGACGCTGGAAAGCGCCGCATGATCAAGCTGATCTGGCTTGCGGTCCTGGCCAGTGTCGCCGTGCGATTGCTTGCCGGGCGCTGGCCATGGGAACTGTGGCGCGACAGCGAGCGCGCTGGCGCCGAAAGCCGTGCGCGCACGCTGCTGGGCGTGCCCCCGCAAGCCTCGCGGGATGACATCGTGGAGGCTCATCGCCGCCGGATCGCGCAGGTCCACCCTGATCGTGGCGGCTCGTCGGAAGCGGTCCACGAAGCCAATGCCGCACGCGATCTCCTGCTCGGGCGGCTGGCGGAGCGGCGGTGACATCGCCCGTGCGGCCGCCGCGTCGACGGGGCGGCGGATCATGACGCACCGTTTTCATCCCTCCATCCTGCGCGAATACGACATCCGCGGCGTGGTCGGGCAAACGCTGGGCGAAGCCGACGCCCGCGCGATCGGGCAGACGTTCGGAACCCGTGCCCGGGCGGAAGCCGAAGCGCCGCGCATCGTGGTGGGCCGCGATGGCCGGCTGAGTTCGCCCGCGCTGGAGCAGGCGCTGGTTGAAGGGTTGCTCTCCGCCGGCGTCGATGTCGTGCGGATCGGGCTGTGCCCCACCCCGATGCTCTACTTCGCCGAAGCGACGCTGGACGGCGTTACCGGCGGCATCCAGGTTACGGGCAGCCACAATCCGGCCGACCAGAACGGCTTCAAGTTCGTGCTGCGGGGCCGCCCGTTCTTTGGCGAAGCCATCGCGGAACTCGCTTCCATGGCGCAGGCGGGGAACCATGCCACGGGCACGGGGCAGGTCACCGACGCCGCGGTGATCGATAGCTACGTCGCCACGCTGCTCGCGGCCCTCGACGGGATCGAACCCGCCGTGCTCGGCGGGTTGCGGATCGGCTGGGATGCCGGCAACGGCGCCGCCGGCCCGGTGGTCGACAGGCTGGTAGAGCGGATGCCCGGCTTTCATGTCCGCCTGCATACCGCGGTGGACGGCCGCTTCCCCAACCACCATCCCGACCCGACGGTGGAAGCCAATCTGGACGACCTGCGCGATACCGTGACCGCGCACGCATTGCAGTTCGGCGTCGCGTTCGACGGGGACGGCGACCGGATCGGCGTGGTCGACAGCGTGGGCCGCGTGATCTGGGGCGATCAGCTGATGATGATTTTCGCCGAGGACGTGCTGCAACGGCACCCGGGCGCGGCGATCGTGGCCGACGTGAAAGCCAGCAACCATCTGTTCGCGCGCATCCGCGCGCTGGGCGGACAGGCCCATATGTGGAAGACCGGCCACAGCCTGATCAAATCCCGCATGGCCGAAATCGGCGCGCCGCTGGGCGGCGAGATGACGGGGCATATCTGCTTTGCCGATAGCTACTTCGGCTTCGACGACGCGCTCTATGCCGCGATCCGGCTGATCGTCGCCACCGTGCGGCTGGGCCGGTCGGTCACGGCGCTCCGCGGCGCGATGCCCGAATCGGTCAACACGCCCGAACTGCGCTTTCCCGTGGCGGAGGAACGCAAGTTCGCGGTGATCGCGGACGTGACGGAGCGCCTGCGCCAGAGCGGCGCCGCGGTCGAGACCATCGACGGGGCGCGCGTGACAACACCCGACGGCTGGTGGCTGCTGCGCGCATCCAACACGCAGGCCGCGCTGACCGCGCGCGCCGAAAGCGACGATACGGATGGCCTGGCGCGGTTGCTGGACGCGATCGACGCGCAGCTTGCCGCATCGGGCGTTGCGCGCGAAGCGGGGCTCCCTTGATCGAAACACGTCCGGAAAGGGGGCGCCTCCGCGGGCGGAAGCGCCCCACCGGGGCCAACACCAGGATGGAGGCTCGGCTCCGGCAATACCGCGCAGACCCGTATTGTTCCAATTCAGGACACTATAGAGCTTTCCCGCGCGCAGGTCAGTCCCGAAATTTCAGCGGGCTACGCCTTTTTGGCCCGTTCCGGACAAATTGTGCGATATTTCAACGATGAATAGAGGCGCGATTCCCCCCGAAATCAGCGCTTGGTTCGCCACGCGAAACTGGCGCGTCCGGCGGCACCAGTGCGACATGCTCTCCGCCGACGACTCGCGGCGGCACGCCCTGCTCGTGGCCGATACTGGCGCGGGTAAGACCCTGGCGGGTTTCCTTCCGACGCTCGCGGCATTCGCGCCATCGCGGCTGGGTGGAATGCCTCCTCCCGATGGCCTCCACACGCTCTACGTCTCGCCGCTCAAGGCGTTGGCGCACGACGTTCAGCGCAATCTCATGGCGCCGGTGGAAGCGATCGGCCTGCCGATCCGCATTGAAACGCGCAGCGGCGATACCCCATCGGACCGCAAGGCCCGTCAGCGCGCCCGTCCGCCGCACGTGCTGCTGACCACGCCCGAATCGCTATCGCTGCTGCTGAGCTATCCCGAAGCGCAGACGATGTTCGCCGGCCTGCAGCGCATCGTCATCGACGAGGTCCATGCCTTCGCCTCGGGCAAGCGGGGCGATCTGCTGGCGCTGGCGATGACCCGGTTGCAAGCGATCGCCCCGCAACTGCGTCGCAGCGCGCTGTCGGCAACCGTGGCCGATCCGGACGCCTACCGGCGGTGGCTGGCGCCAGGTGGAGATGCGGCGGCGGTTACGCTGGTCGAGGGGGAGCCCGGCGCGCCGCCGGAAGTCGATATCCTGCTGCCGGTGGAGCAGCGCGTCCCCTGGGGCGGGCACGCCGCCGCGTGGGCGGTGCCACAGCTTATGGACGCGATCCGTGCCAACCGGACGACGCTGGTCTTCACCAACACGCGGTTCCTGGCCGAATTCATCTTCGAAAAGCTGTGGGACGCGAACGAGGATCACCTGCCGATCGGCATTCACCACGGCTCGCTGTCGAAGGAGGCGCGGCGCAAGGTGGAAGGCGCGATGGCACGGGGGGAACTGCGCGCGCTGGTCGCCACCGCCAGCCTCGATCTTGGCGTCGACTGGGGCGATATCGATCTCGTCGTGCAAATGGGTGCCCCCAAGGGGTCGTCGCGGCTGATGCAGCGAATCGGGCGCGCCAACCATCGGCTCGACCAACCGAGCCGCGCGCTGCTGGTGCCCGGCAACCGCTTCGAATTCCTGGAAGCCACCGCGGCGCAGGACGCGGTGCGCGAAGGCCAGCGCGATGGCGAGGAGTTCCGCGCGGGCGGCCTCGACGTGCTGGCGCAGCATGTCATGGCCTGCGCCTGCGCCGGGCCGTTCGACGAGGCCGCGCTGCTGGCCGAAGTGCGCTCGTCCGATGCCTATGCCTGGATCGACGATGCGATCTGGAAGCGCGTGCTCGCCTTCGTGGCCACCGGCGGCTACGCGTTGCGCGCCTACGACCGGTTCCGGAGAATCGTACCCGGGAAGGACGGAACGTGGCGGCTCGCGCATCCCGAACACGCCGCGCGGTTCCGCATCAACGCCGGCATCATCATCGATTCCGAAATGCTGGAGGTTCGATTCCGCAACGGGCGTTCGCTGGGGCGGGTGGAGGAAGGCTTCGGCGCCGCGCTCAGCCCCGGCGACACGTTTCGCTTTGCCGGGATGGACCTGGAAGTGGAAAGCGTGCGCGATCTGGATCTGATCGTGCGCGCGGCAAAGGCATCGGGCCGCATCCCCAGCTACATGGGCGCTCGGATGCCGCTCACCACCCACCTTTCGGACCGGGTGCGCGCGATGATCGTCGATCGGGCAGGATGGGCGCGCTTCCCGGATGACGTGCGCGAATGGCTGGAAATGCAGGACTGGCGCAGCCGCCTGCCCGGCCCGGGCGACTTGCTGGTCGAAAGCTTCCCCCACGCCGGCCGCCACTACACCACCTATTACACGTTCGAAGGCTGGAACGCGAACCAGTCGCTGGGCATGCTGATCACGCGGCGCATGGAGGACCAGGGGCTCGGGCCGATGGGCTTCGTCGCCAACGACTATTCGCTGGCAGTCTGGGGCCTGCGGCCGGTGGACGATCCGGCCAGCCTGCTTTCGCCCGACATCCTCTCGCACGAGTTCGTCGAATGGGTGCAGAATTCCTACATGCTGCGGCGCGCGTTCCGCGAGGTGGCGGTGATTTCAGGGCTGGTCGAGCGGCAGCAGCCCGGTCAAGGGCGATCGGGGCGCAAGAGCGGCCGGCAGGTCACCTTCTCGACCGATCTGATCTACGACGTGCTGTGCAAGTACGAGCCAGACCACGTGCTGATCCAGGCCGCCTGGGCCGACGCACGGGCGCGGCTGACCGACGTGGGCCGGCTTGCCGATCTGCTGGAACGCGCCTGCGGGCAGCTCGTCCACGTTCGGCTGGATCGGGTCAGCCCGATGGCGGTGCCGGTGATGGTGATGATCGGCCGCGAGAGCCTGCCCACCGGCGCGGCCGACGACGAATTGCTGATCGAAGCCGAAACGCTGGCCGCCGCCGCGATGCGTCCGGCTTGATACGCCGCGAACGTAGAGATTTCCCACCCCCACCCCCTCCCGCAAGCGGGAGGGGAGCGAGACTTGCGCTGCCGCAGGCGGCGCTGGTCGCAGCGGGGTGAGCCAGCTACGCTTCACGCGTTCAAACTGCGCAACCCCCAAAAGCAAAGGGGGACGGATTGCTCCGTCCCCCCTCGTTCGTTCCCGCAAGGGGCGCGATGCTTATTCGCCGGCCTTCTGGAAGGTGGCGAAGTTCTCGTTGCCGACGAAGCCGAACTTCGTGACCTTCGAATCCGTGATGATCTTCAGAATCCGGTTCGCGGTCTCGTAGCTGGCGTATTCTTCCGGCTGGAACTGCAGTTCCGGTTCCGGATTCATCGCCTTGGTGGCCGACAGCAGCGAAACGAGCTGGCCTTCCGTGGTCGGCGCGCCGTTCCAGAGGATCTGGCCGGCGGTCGTGAGAACAAGCTTGTTCTTGACCGGGTCGACCTTCTGGTCCGGGTTCGGCGGGCTTGCCTGCGGGAGGTTGATGTTGACCGCGTGGGTGGCCACGGGGATGGTGATGATGAACATGATGAGGAGAACGAGCATGACGTCGATCAACGGCGTCGTGTTCATTTCCATCATCGGCGAGCCATCATCCTTGCCGCCGCTCATTGCCATAAGGAGTTACTCCTGTTCGCTCTCTGGCCTGGTGTAACCGTTCGGTGACGGACGTCAGCCGTTCGGATCGACCGGGGTCGAGATGAAGCCGACCTTGGGGTAGCCCGCGGCCTGCACGTTGTAGATCGCACCGGCGATGCACTTCCACGGAACGTTGACGTCGCCGCGAATGTGTACTTCAGGGATCTTTTCCGGGTCCATGTTGGCGGCGCCGCCTTCACGCTTCACGATCGCGTCGAGGCGATCGAAAGCCTGCTTGTACAGCTCCTGGTTGTCCACCGGCGTGATATTGTTGACATAGACGCGGCACTGGCCGTTACGCGTCGAACCCTCGTAGCCAGGCTCCTTGGGGCTGCGCCCCGAGGCATCCGTGGAAACGACCGAGAGCATCAGGTTTTCGACCTTGTTCTGCGATTCCTCGGAGACAAGGATCGGAACCTTCAGCTTTTCGACCGTCTGGATCGCGACTGGCACCGCGATGAGGAAGATGATCAGCAGCACGAGCATCACGTCCACGAGCGGCGTGGTGTTGATGTCCGACATCGGGCGCTCTTCGCCGCCGCCACCTACAGACATTGCCATTGGTTACATCCTATCCGATTTGAGCCACGGGAGGGCCGGAGGTTCGGTTCGCGGTTCCCCGCCAACCTGGGCCTCCGGCAAGACCCGTGTTCCGGACAGGACCGGCGGCGAACCGCCGGTCCCGGCTTTCGATTACTTCTTGACCGGAGCCGCGGCGGCCGGAGCAGCCGGCTTGGCAGCGGGAGCGGCCGGAAGAGCCGGCTTCACCACGCCCTTCGAGGCGAGGTTCGCGAGAACGTCGGTGCTGAAGCCGGTCAGCAGTTCGGCAACGCGCTTGTTGCGGCTCTGCAGGTAGTTGTAGGCAAGCACGGCCGGAACGGCGACGAGCAGACCAAGCGCGGTCATGATCAGAGCTTCACCGACCGGACCCGCGACCTTGTCGATCGAGGCCGAACCGGCGAGACCGATCGCGATCAGGGCGCGATAGATGCCGACGACGGTACCGAACAGACCGATGAACGGCGCGGTAGCACCCACGGTCGCGAGGAACGGCAGGCCGCCAGCGAGCTTGGCGTTGATCGTGGCTTCCGAACGGGCGAGCGAACCGTGCAGCCAGTCGTGGGCTTCGGTGGCGTCCATCTTCGAAACCTGTTCGTCGGCGGCGATACCGTCGTCGACGACCTGGCGCCAGGCCGAGTTCTTCTCGAGCTTGGTGGCGCCTTCCTTCAGCGAGGCGGCGCGCCAGAAACCGGCAATGCTCTTGTACTGGCCCAGGATCTTCTGCTGTTCGAAGAACTTGGTGAACAGGATGAAGAACGAACCGAACGACATGATGCCGAGGATCACGACGGTGGCGTAGGAAATGAAACCGCCGGCCTGAAGGGCTTCGACGAAGCCGAACTTGTTCTGCGGCGCGGCATCGGTGGCCGCAGCGGCGAGAGTCTGGATAAACATTCGGGTCTTCCTCTCAAAATCAAGTCAAAGTGCGAAAAGCTGATGATCGCGGAGAACGCTATTTCAAAACATCCCCGGGGTCTGCCGGATCAATCCTTCGGGATGACCCAGCGGATCGAGCTTGCGTAGCTACCCGTGGTCGGATTGCCCTCGCCATCGGTGGCCGGAGTGAAGCGCGCGCGACGACGGACGTTCGCGCAGGTCGCATCGTCCAGATCAGGGCTGCCGCTCGACTTGGTGATCTGACAATCGACCACCTTGCCGTCGGTACCGATGGAGACACGGAAGCCCGTGACGCCTTCGCGCTCTTCACGCAGCGCGCGCGAAGGATAGTCGTTCGACGTCGCCCAGTTTGCCGGGCTGCCCTTCGGCGAAGCGCCCTTGGGCTGGAACCGGGGAGGCGGCGGCGGCGGCGGCGCGGCGGGAGCCGGCGGCAGCACGACAGGCGCAGGCGCAACGACCGGCGGCGGCGTGGTAACGGCCTGAACCTGCGGAGCCGGCGCGTTAAAGCTGATCGGCGGCGGCGGAGCCACGATCGGCGGCGGCGGCGTATCCTGCTTCGGCGGCGGAGGCGGCGGTTCCTCCGGCGGCTTGTCTTCCTCGATCTTGACCGCCGAGGTCACCTCTTTCACCTTCTTGAACGCCGAGTACGCCAGCCCGCTCACCAGCGCATAGCCAACGACGACATGAAGGATCGCGACGATGATGAGCGCGGTGATCTTGTTACCGCTCATCTGTTGGTCAGCGTATGCCATTCAGCTCCAATACTCCATGATCGTCCACTCCGGTCCCGAACCGACGCACCCCCCGGTGCACCGATTCCGGCCAAAGCAGAGCCTTCGGACAGAATCACCGTTCCATCCGACTGGCCAAACCAATAGAATTCAATCCACCCTGCCGGCAACCCGGTTACCGCCGACATCGGGCGCAAGGAGCCCGGCGGCGGCATCTCGGACTTGTGTTTTCAGCATTGCCCGAACGGGGCGAGCTTTAACGCCGAAGGCAAAGGCGCGCAAATGCTTTTCCGGTTAAGGTTCGATTCACGGTTGCACTGTCTGAAAATCCGGAAAAAACCGACGTACCCGATCACAGCGGAAGGACCGCCCATGCCCCCTATCCCGTTCCGCGTCCCAGCGCTCGCCGCGGCCCTCGCGCTGGCCGGCCTGACCAGCCCTGCCGGGTCGCAAACCCCGGCTCAACCCGCGATTCGCACCGCCTTTCCGGTCACGGCGACGTATGCGGACCTCGCCGATCTGGCGGTGCCGGCGCGCATCGTCGCGCGCGCGGAAGTGACGAAGATGGCGCCCCTTAAACCCGAACAGGCACCCGATGTGGCGCCCGGCCACATCCGCGTCTATCTCGAAGCCCGCACCACCGCCGTCCTGATTGGGTCCGATCTGGGCGAATCGCTGCGGTTTCTGGCTGACGTGCCGCTCGATGCGCTGGGGAAAGCGCCCAAGCTCAGGAAAACGCAGGTCCTGCTCTTCGCGCAGGCGGTGCCCGGCCGGCCCGGCGAACTGCGGCTTGTCGCGCCCGATGCGATCATCCCGGCCACGCCCGAAGTCGAGGCCACCACCCGGTCGATCCTGACCGCGCTCGTCGCGCCCGACGCCCCGCCGACGATCACCCGCCTGCGCGAGGCGCTGCACGTGTCCGGCAATCTCGTGGGCGAAGGCGAAACGCAGCTTTTCCTGGCCACGGCGAACGGCGCGCCGGTTTCCATCTCGATCCTGCGCCGCCCGGGTGAGCCGACGCGCTGGGGCGTCAGCTTCACGGAGATCGTGGACCAGGCCGCGCGCCCGCCGGCGAAGGATACCCTGGCCTGGTATCGGCTCGCCTGTTTCCTCCCCCCCGCGCTGCCGCCGCAGGCCAACCTTTCCGGATCGCCGGCAGACCGGCGCGCGGCCGCAGAGGACTATGCGCTGGTGCTGACGGACCTTGGCCCCTGCACGCGCAGTCGCCAACCCGCCGGTTAAGGCCCGGGTGAGGGCTTGCCGGCACCGTCGGCGCGGCTACAAGGCGGCCATGCCTTACGATCGCGACACGCCGTTCCGCCACACCTTCCGCGTCCGCTACGCCGAATGCGACCCGCAGGGCGTCGTCTTCAATTCGCGCTATCTTGAATACGCGGATGTCCTGATCAGCGAATTCTGGCGGGCGCTGGGCGTCAAGAGCGTCGGCGAAGGGTCGTTCGAAGTGCATGTGGCGCGCGCGATCGTCGATTACCGCGCGCCGATCCGCCCCGACGAGTTGATCGAAGGGCGCATCTGGCCCGGGCGTTTCGGCAACAGCAGCATGGTCACGCATATCGAACTGCACGGCGCCGGCGATGACGCCAGCCTGCGTTCGGCGATCGAGCTCGTGCAGGTCCACGTCGATCTCGAAACCGGCCAGTCGCAGCGCATTCCGGACGTAGTCCGCGCCCTGTTCGGCGTTGCGGAATTTGTCCACCCCGCCTAGGGCGCGAGCCGAAACCTGACGATGGGGATACCATGAGCGAACCCTTGCGCATCGCGCTTGCCGGACTGGGCACTGTCGGCGGCGGGGTGATCCGGCTGATCGAGACCAATGCGGAGATCATCGCGCGCCGCGCCGGGCGGCCGATCGTGATCACCGCCGTCAGCGCGCGCAACCGCGGTAAGGACCGGGGCGTCGACCTTTCCGGCTATCACTGGGAAGACGACATGGTGATCCTGGGCGAACGGCCCGATGTGGACGTGGTGGTCGAACTGGTCGGCGGGGCGGACGGCCCGGCGCTGGCCCTGGCGCGCACCACGTTCGAAGCGGGCAAGGCGCTGGTCACCGCGAACAAGGCGATGATCGCGCACCACGGCATCGAACTGGCGACACGCGCCGAAGCTGCGAAAGCCGCGCTGAAGTTCGAAGCGGCCGTCGCCGGGGGCATCCCGGTGATCAAGGGCTTGAAGGAAGGCGCCGCCGCCAACGCGATCCAGCGCGTCTATGGCATTCTCAACGGCACCTGCAACTACATCCTCTCGACCATGGAGGACACCGGGCGCGACTTTGCCGACGTGCTCGCCGAAGCGCAGGCCAAGGGCTATGCCGAAGCCGATCCCACGTTCGATATCGACGGCATCGACGCCGCGCACAAGCTGTCCATCCTGGCCAGCGTCGCGTTCGGTACCGCGATCGATTTCCAGTCGGTCATTGCCACCGGCATCCGTCGGGTGCTGGCCGCCGACATCGCGCAGGCCGACGCGCTGGGGTACTACATCCGCCTGATCGGCATGGCCGAAACAGACGTGGACGCCGATGGCAACCGCCGCCTGTTCCAGCGCGTGCATCCCCACCTTGTCCACCGCGATCATCCGCTGGCCCATGTCGATGGCGCGACCAATGCGGTCGTGGTCGAAGGCAACTTCGCCGGGCCACTGCTGTTCCAGGGCGCGGGCGCGGGCGATGGCCCGACGGCCAGCGCCGTGGTCGCCGATCTGATCGACATCGCGCGCGGAGACATCGGCGCGCCGTTCTCGATTCCCGTGGCGGAACTGGACCCCGCCACGCCGGCCGCCAGCGGCCATCGCAGCGGCCGCGCCTATCTGCGCTTCACCGTGGCCGACCGGCCCGGCGTGCTCGCGGAAATCACCGCGGCGATGCGCGATGCCGGCGTCTCCATCGAGAGCATGATCCAGAAAGGGCGCGGCGTGGCCGGCGATGCGCCGGGCGCCGGGCAGGTCCTCGTCGCGATGGTCACCCACGAAGGGCCGGAAAGCGGGATTGCCGAAGCGCTGCGCCTGCTCGAAGGTTCGCCCAGCCTGGCCGAAGCCCCGCTGGTCATGCACATTCTCGGCGAATAACCGCCTCAGGCCAGCACTTTCAGGGCGCCGGGATCTCGCCGTTGGCGATCTTCTCGGCGTCGGACCCCTTCGGCGGTTCGGGCAACGCCGTGATGTCGAAGTAATAGACCGGCGCGGGCACCTTGCCGACGCGGATGCACCCGCGCGAGCAATCCGGCAATCCGCTGACGTTGGGCGCGCGCGGCAGGCCATCGTTGGTGGAACGCGCGGTGTCGGTCTGGTCGCGGTTGGGCAGGCGCTCCTTCTCGTTGCGCTCGGCATCGCCGCACACAACGATCTGGCCCGGAATGCGCGAGCGGGGGCGACACTCGGGACGGCGCAGATCAACCTGCTCCTTCTGCGTATCGATCGCCTGTTGAACCCGCCTGTCGGCTTCGGAAGCAACGTTCTGCGCAAGAACCGGCGAAGAAAAAGCAATCGGCAGTGCCAATATGGGCAGGAACAGCAAAGCTATTCTCGACAAGACCTGTCCCTCGCGTCTAGGGCCATCGCATTCGCCTGCGCAGCCTGAATCAGGAGTTAACGTGAGCAGCCAATCTACCGCAAAGCCCGCCCCCTCCAAGGTACTAGATCGCGTTCTCGTCCTGGAAATGGTCCGCGTGACCGAAGCCGCCGCGATCGGCGCCGCCAAACTGATCGGCCGGGGCGATGAAAAGGCTGCCGACGCCGCCGCCGTGGAAGCGATGCGCATCGCGTTCAACGAACTCTACATGGACGGCACCGTCGTGATCGGCGAGGGCGAGCGCGACGAGGCGCCGATGCTCTATATCGGCGAAAAGGTTGGCGCCGCGCCCGACAAGGGGCCGAAGATCGACATCGCGCTCGATCCGCTGGAAGGCACGACGATCACCGCCAAGGCCGGCCCCAATGCGCTGGCCGTGCTGGCCGCCGCCGAGGAAGGCGGCCTGCTCAACGCGCCCGACGTCTACATGGAAAAGCTGGCCGTGGGGCCGGGCTATGCCGAAGGCATCATCGATCTGGCCAAGAGCGTGAGCGAGAACGTGAAGGCGGTGGCCGACGCCAAGGGCGTGGCGCCGTGCGACATCACGGTCTGCGTGCTCGATCGCCCGCGCCATGCCGATATCATCGCCGAACTGCGCGGTCTGGGCTGCGGCATCCACCTGATTCCCGATGGGGACGTGGCCGGCGTGATCGCGGTGACCAACGAGGACACCGGCATCGACCTGTACATGGGCACCGGCGGCGCGCCTGAAGGCGTGCTGGCGGCAGCCGCGCTGCGCTGCGTCGGCGGCCAGTTCAAGGGCCGCCTGCTGTTCCGCAACGAGGACGAGAAGGCCCGCGCGCGCAAGTGGGGCATCGAGGATCTGAACAAGATCTACGATCTCAAGGAACTGGCCAAGGGCGATTGCATCTTCGCGGCGACCGGCGTGACCGACGGTTCGTTGCTGAAGGGCGTGAAAGTCCGCAAGGACGGCGTGATGACCACCGACAGCGTGGTGATGCGCGCCGCGTCGGGCACCGTGCGCTGGGTGCGCGGCGAGCACCGCAACAAGCACTGATCGCCGCTTTCATCGGTTCTTGCACCCTTTGTCCGTCTGGGCCACCGTGACGGGCAAAGGGAGAGGACCTGCATGAACGGCGCGATGGAATTCGAGGCGGCGCTCGCCGCCGCAAACCTGCCCGGCGCGGTGGCGCTGGTCACCGACAGCACCGGAACCCGCTACCTGCGCGCCTTCGGCATGGCCGACGCGGTGGCCGGGGTGCCGATGCGGGAAGACACGCTCTTCCAAATCGCCTCGATGACCAAGGCGCTCACCTCCACCGCCGCGCTGCAACTGGTCGAACGCGGCCAGCTAGACCTCGATGCGCCGATCGGCGCGATCCTGCCCGATCTGGCCGATCTGCCCGTGCTGGAAGGGTTCGATGAGGCCGGTCAGCCCATGCTGCGCGCGGCGCGCGCACCGGTCACGCTGCGCCACCTGCTGCTCCACACCGCCGGCTGCGGCTATACCTTCATGGACGAAACCCTGCTGCGTTGCGCCAAGGCCGGCCCGAAGACCGCGCCCGGCAGCCGCGAAAGCCTGCGCCTGCCGCTGCTGTTCGATCCGGGCACGCAATGGCAGTACGGCACCGGCACCGACTGGGTGGGCCTCGCCGTCGAGGCGGTTTCAGGCCTGTCCTTGCAGGACTGGTTCGATCGCGAACTGACCGGCCCGCTGGGCATGACGGCAACGCGCTTTCACGCCGATCTTCCCGCCAACGCATCGCAGGTCCATGCCCGCGACAACGCGAGCGGGTTCGTGACGGTGCCGATGGTGCTGGGCGCCGGCAGCTACCAGAGCGGCGGCGGCGGCCTTTCCTCTACCGCAACCGACTATGCGCGGTTCCTGCGCATGGTGCTGCGCGGTGGCGAGCTGGACGGCGTGCGCGTGGTCTCGCCGGAAACGGCACGGCTGATGCGGTCGGACGCGCTGCCCGCATCGCTATCCGCCGGGGTGCTGACCAGCGCCCTGCCCCAGCTCGCCACGCCATTCGATCCACTGCCGGGGCAGCGCGGCGGCTGGACGCTGGGCGGCTTCCTGGTGAACACCGAGACGGGGCCGGCGGGCCGTTCGCCCGATAGCCTGCACTGGGCCGGCATCCTCAACTGCTATTACTGGATCGATCCCGCGCGCGACATGGCCGGCGTGATCCTGGCCCAGCTGGCGCCGTTCGCCGATCCCGGCGCGCTCTCCGCCTTTGCCGCGCTGGAACGGCTGGCCTGCGCGCAATAGGCGCCACGAGACCGCGCGCGCACGTCCCGCACGAAAAAGCCCCGCCGGATCGCTCCGGCGGGGCTTTTCGAGTCGGGCCTGCAAAGGCGCGAAGGCTTACGCCTCGTCGCCTTCGATCAGGTATTCGCCGGCGTCCGCGTCGGTGCCGTGGGTTTCACCCTCGACCGCCGCCAGCGGATCGTTACCGATCGCCGCTTCGGGACCCTGCGCCAGTTCGGCGGCATGTTCCTCGGCCGCCGTTTCCGGCGCGATCAGCGATTCCTGCAGCTTGCGATAGGACGCGCGGAGCGCGGCATCGCGGCTGGAAGCGGCCACGCGCAGTCGGTTCATGCCCGCACCGGTACCGGCGGGGATGAGACGGCCGACGATGACGTTTTCCTTCAGACCGATCAGGCTGTCGCGCTTTCCTTCGACCGCCGCCTGCGTCAGCACGCGGGTGGTTTCCTGGAACGACGCGGCAGAGATGAACGAACGCGTCTGCAGGCTGGCCTTGGTGATGCCCAGCAGCACCGGCTTGCCTTCGGCCGGGCGCAGGCCCGCTTCCAGCTTGCCGTTGACTTCGTTCATCTCTTCGAGATCGACCTGCTCGCCCGGCAGCAGGGTGGTATCGCCGCCATCGGTGATTTCCACCTTCTGCAGCATCTGGCGAACGA
>NZ_DDFB01000165.1:0-28904 GCF_002336885.1 Novosphingobium sp. UBA1939
AGGCCCAGCGCGGGGCCGAGATCGGCATGTTCGCGCGGGGTAAAATCGAACGTGCGCGGCGTGCCCCAGCGGCTGACCTCGACGTTCTGCGCCTCGTCCTCGCCCGGCGGCACGTCGTCGGCCGGGCGGTTGGGCCATGCCGCCAGCGCATCGGCGAGCTGCGCGGTCAGCCGGCGCTCCTCATCCTCCAGCGCGGGCAGTTCGGTCTTCAGCGCGGCAACTTCGGCCTTCAGCGCTTCGGCCGTGACCTTGTCGCCCTTGCCCATGGCCGCGCCGATCGCCTTCGACGCCTCGTTGCGGCGGGCCTGCGATTCCTGCATCCGCGTCGCCACATCGCGCCGCGCGCTGTCGAGCGCGAGGATGGACTGCGCCACCGGCTCCACGCCCCGGCGGGCAAGGGCGGCGTCAAAAGCGGCGGGGTTTTCGCGGATCAGGCGGATATCGTGCATGGTCCGGGGCTATGCCGTCTCGGCGCGGCCCTTGCAACCCGATCGGGAACAGGCCGATCGGGAAAAGGCCGGTCGGAGAAACGGGCCTATCACGGAAACGCGGACGCCTATCGCCGGGGGCAGGTGTTCACGCCGATCAGCGAATAGAGCGGGCAAACACGGAACAGCCCGGTCAGCAGCGGCACAAGGCCGATCCAGCCCCAGCCGGTTTTCGGCCCAACGAAGACCATCGCGATCAGCACCAGCCCCAGCACGACCCGCAGCACGCGATCGATGCCGCCCACGTTGAAGTTCAGCATGAAACCTCTCCTCCAGTTGCGGCGCCGTTCTGGACGCAGGGAGAAGCGCGGGCATTGATGCCCGTCAAAGCCGAAATGTCTTGAGGACCGGGGAAGTGGTGGGCGCGACAGGGATTGAACCTGTGACCCCACCCGTGTGAAGGGTGTGCTCTACCGCTGAGCTACGCGCCCACTTCCGTTGCGGAAGCGCGCCCTTAGACAGCCGCGCGTCAATTGACAAGCGGGGAAAGCGGGATAGAGGCGTTTTCCCATGAACGACCACGCTTCCGACCAGACGCCCGAAACCGCAACCGGCACCCCGACCACTGGCGCGGACGTGCCGCCGGACCGGCTGGCCATCAACCCGCGCAGCGCGCATTTCGATGCCGACAAGCTGCGGCGCGGCGTGGGCATCCGCTTCAAGGGCACGGTGCGCACCAATGTCGAGGAATACTGCATTTCCGAAGGCTGGGTACGCGTGCAGGCGGGCAAGACCATGGACCGCAAGGGCAATCCGCTGACGCTCAAGCTCAGCGGCCCGGTCGAAGCCTGGTACGAGGATCTGGGCGAGGACGCGCCGGTCGCGAAAGCCTGATTTTCCGGGTTCGCCTGCGCGAACCCGATCATCCTCTACCCCGGCAGGAGCCGGCCCCGCTCCGCCGCCACGACTCCGGTCAGCCAGTCCTTGAACGCGCGCACGCGGGCAAGGTTGTGCGTGTCCTTGTGCGTCACGACCCAGAACGAGCGGGTGATGCGCCGTTCGGGCAGGATCGGCACCAGCGCGGGATCGCCATCGCCGATGAAGCAGGGCAGCACCCCGATGCCGGCCCCGGCAGCGATCATGCGGTATTGCGTGATGATCGACGAACTGCGCAGCGCGGCGGACAGGTCTGGCTCGATCTCCGCCAGATAGCGCAGTTCCGGCGCGAACAGCAGATCGGGAACATAGCCGACCAGCCGATGCCGGGCGGTCAGGTCCGCCGGGCGTTCGGGCGCGCCGTGCGCCGCAAGGTAGGCGGACGAGCCATAGAGCCGCAGCGCATAGTCCGAAAGCTTGCCCGCGATCACCGGCCCGGCGCGCGGACGCGAGAGCGTGACGGCAAGGTCCGCCTCGCGCTTGGACGGGCTGAGGAAGCCGGTGGAAGCGACGAGGTCCACCATCAGGCGCGGGTGCGCTTCGGTGAAGCCGTGGACGCGCGGCGCCACGAACCAGGTGCCGAAGCCTTCCGACAGGCTGACCCGCAGCAGGCCCGAAAGCCCGCCCGATACCGCCGCGCTTTCGGCGATGCGGCTGGCGGCCTGCTCCATCGCCTCGACATCGACGAGCATCGCCTCGCCCGCCTCGGTCAGCACCTGCCCTTCGCGCGTCTGTTCGAACAGCGTGGCGCCGACGCGCGCTTCCAGCCGGCGCAGGCGGCGGCCCATGGTGGTGGCGTCCACCCCCATGGCCGATGCCGCGCGCGCCAGCTGCCCGGCGCGGGCGATGGCGAGGAAGGCCTGATAGTCGTTCCAGTCGGATGGCTGCATGATTGCAGGTAGCACTCGCATAATCGCCAGTTGCCTGCAACTGGGTCCGGGGTGCAGGACAGCGCCGAGGTCACTTCGATCCCGTCAGGAAGAGGATTCGCGCAATGCGCCTGATCGATCATTTCATCGTCGGTGGTCCCGGCGGCGCCCCCGCTCGCAAGAGCGACGTCTTCGATCCCAACAGCGGCGGCGTGCAGGCGCAGGTCGCGCTGGGCGACCAAGCGGTGCTCGATCGCGCCGTCGCCGCCGCGCAGGCCGCGCAGCCCGCCTGGGCCGCCACCAACCCGCAACGCCGCGCCCGCGTGATGTTCCGCTTCAAGGAACTGGTCGAAGCGAACATGGACGAACTGGCCCGCCTGCTCTCGTCCGAGCACGGCAAGGTCATCGCGGATTCGAAGGGCGACATCCAGCGCGGCCTGGAAGTGGTGGAATTCGCCTGCGGCATCCCGCACGTGCTGAAGGGCGAATACACGCAAGGCGCCGGGCCGGGCATCGATGTCTATTCGATGCGCCAGCCGATCGGCATCGGTGCGGGCATCACCCCGTTCAACTTCCCGGCGATGATCCCGCTGTGGATGTCGGCCGTGGCCATCGCCTGCGGCAACGCCTTCATCATCAAGCCTTCGGAACGCGATCCGTCGGTGCCGGTGCGCCTGGCCGAACTGTTCCTCGAAGCCGGGCTGCCCGAAGGCATCTGCCAGGTGGTGCAGGGCGACAAGGAAATGGTCGACGCGATTCTCGATCATCCCGCGATCGGCGCGGTCAGCTTCGTCGGCTCGTCCGACATCGCGCATTACGTCTATAACCGGGGCGTGGCCGCCGGAAAGCGCGTGCAGGCGATGGGCGGGGCCAAGAACCACGGCATCGTCATGCCCGACGCCGATCTCGACCAGGTGGTGAACGATCTGGCCGGCGCCGCATTCGGTTCGGCGGGCGAACGCTGCATGGCGCTGCCGGTGGTGGTGCCGGTGGGCGAAGACACCGCCGAGCGCCTGAAGGCCAAGCTGATCCCGGCGATCGAGGCGCTCAAGGTTGGCGTCTCGACCGATCCCGACGCGCACTACGGCCCGGTGGTGACGCAGGCGCACAAGGAGAAGATCGAGGGCTGGATCGCGAAGTGCGTGGAGGAAGGCGGCGAACTCGTCGTCGACGGGCGTGGCTTCACGCTGCAGGGCCACGAGAACGGCTTCTTCGTCGGCCCGACGCTGATCGACCACGTCACCGCGGAGATGGACAGCTACCACAACGAGATCTTCGGCCCGGTGCTGCAGATCGTGCGCGCGAAGGACTTCGAGGAAGCGCTCGCGCTGCCCTCGAAGCACCAGTACGGCAACGGCGTCGCCCTGTTCACCCGCAACGGCCATGCCGCGCGCGAGTTCGCGGCGCGGGTCAATGTCGGCATGGTCGGCATCAACGTGCCGATCCCGGTGCCGGTGGCCTATCACACCTTTGGCGGCTGGAAGCGTTCGGCATTCGGCGATACCAACCAGCACGGCATGGAAGGCGTGAAGTTCTGGACCAAGGTCAAGACCGTGACCCAGCGCTGGCCCGACGGTTCGCCGGACGGGGGCAACGCCTTCGTCATTCCGACGATGGGGTAAGGCGCCAGATGACCGACCAGTTCCAGCTTACCGAGGACCAGCGCGCGATTCAGGAGATGGCGCGGCGGTTCACCGCCGACGCGATCACGCCCTTCGCCGCGCAGTGGGACGAGGAACACCTGTTTCCACGCGAAACGATCAAGGCCGCCGCCGAACTCGGCTTCGGCGCGATCTATGTCAGCGAGGAAGCGGGCGGCATCGGCCTCGGGCGGCTGGAAGCGGCGCTGATCATGGAAGCCATGGCCTATGGCTGCCCGGCGACCAGCGCGTTCATCTCGATCCACAACATGGCGGCGTGGATGATCGACAAGTTCGGTGGCGACGCGATCAAGGCGCGCACGCTGCCGGGCCTCGTCACCATGGACCTGATGGCCAGCTACTGCCTGACCGAGCCGGGTTCCGGTTCGGACGCGGCGGCGCTCAAGACCACCGCGCGCCTCGAAGGCGATCACTACGTCGTTACCGGCACCAAGCAGTTCATCTCGGGCGGCGGGGTGAACGATCTCTACGTCACCATGGTGCGCACCGGCGACGATGGGCCGAAGGGCATCACCTGCCTGGTGATCGAGAAGGACATGCCGGGCGTCAGCTTTGGCGCGCCCGAGAAGAAACTGGGCTGGAACGCCTCGCCCACCGCGCAGGTCATCCTCGACAACGTGAAAGTGCCCGTCGCCAACCGCGTCGGCGCGGAAGGACAGGGCTTCGCCATCGCCATGGCGGGGCTGGACGGCGGGCGGCTCAACATCGGCGCCTGTTCGCTGGGCGGCGCGCAGCGCTGTCTCGACGAGGCAGTCGGCTACGTCAAGGACCGCGCGCAGTTCGGCAAGGCGATCGCCGAGTTCCAGAACACCCAGTTCACGCTGGCCGACATGGCGACCGATCTGGAGGCGGCGCGCGCCCTCCTCTACCTCGCCGCCGCCAAGGTGACCGCCGGCGCGCCCGACCGCACGCGCTTTTCGGCGATGGCCAAGAAGCTGGCGACCGACAACGGCTCCTCGGTGGTCGACCGCGCGCTCCAGCTGTTCGGCGGCTACGGCTATCTGCGCGATTACCCGATCGAACGCTTCTGGCGCGACCTGCGCGTGCATCGCATCTTGGAGGGGACAAACGAAGTGATGCGCCTGATCGTGGGAAGGGACCTGTTGAAGTGACCGATGACGTTCTGATCCGCACCGAAGGCGCCGCCGGCTTCCTCTCGCTCAACCGCCCCAAGGCAATTCACGCGCTGACGCTGCCGATGGTCCACGCCATGACCGCGGCGCTGCTGGCCTGGCGCGACGATCCGGCGGTACAGGTGGTGATCCTGGACCACGCAGTGGCGCCCGATGGTGATCCCAAACTGTCGCGCGGGTTCTGCGCCGGCGGCGACATCGCCTTCCTGCGCCATTCCGCGCTGAACGATGGTGGCGCATCGGGCCGCCAGTTCTTCTTCGACGAATACCGGCTCAACCACCTGATCTTCACCTATCCCAAGCCGGTGGTGACCTTCATGGACGGGATCACCATGGGCGGCGGCGTGGGCCTTGCCGGGCCTTCGCAATACCGCGTGGCGACCGAGGCGACCAGGCTCGCCATGCCCGAAACCGGGATCGGCCTGTTTCCGGACGTTGGCGGCGGCTGGTATCTTTCGCGCCTGCAAGGGCGGCTGGGCCAGTATCTGGCGCTGACCGGGGCGCGACTGGACGGCGCGGAATGCCTTTGGGCCGACCTTGCCACGCACTATCTGCCGTCCGCCGCCACGGCGGTCGCCAAGGCGCGCATCGCCGCCGATCCTTCCGCTGTCGCTGCGACGCTCCACGCGCTGGCCGCCGTGCCGCCCGAGCCGAAGATTGCCGCCATGGCCGAAACGATCGCGCGAACGTTCGCGTCGGACCGGTACGAGGACATCCTGGCCGCGCTGGCGGCCGAGGACGGCGACTGGGCGCGCGCGACGCTGGAAACGCTGGGCCACAAGAGCCCGCAGACCTGCAAGGTGGCGCTGCGGCAATTGCACGACAGCCTTTCGCTCACCGATTTCGCGGACAACATGGCGATGGAATACCGCGTGGCCAGCCGCGTGCTGGTCCGCCCCGATTTCGCCGAGGGCGTGCGCGCGGTGATCGTCGACAAGGACCACGCGCCGCGCTGGAATCCGGCAACGCCCGAAGGCGTGACCGGCGACCTGATCGAGGCGATCTTCGCCCCGCTGCCGGCGGACGAGGAATGGACGCCATTGCCTTGAGCGCCGCTTCCCGCGAGAGCGGAGTGGCTGCCCGCCCGGGCGATACATCTGGAGACTGCTGAGATGGCCGAATACGAAACGATCCTGGTCGAACAGAAGGGCGCCGTCACGCTCATCACGCTCAACCGCCCGCAGGCGCTGAACGCGCTGAATTCGCAGGTGCTGGAAGACCTGATCGGCGCTTTCGCGGCGTTCGAAGCCGATCCCGCGCAGCGCTGCGCGGTGCTGACCGGATCGGGCGAGAAGGCCTTCGCGGCCGGCGCGGACATCAAGGAAATGGCGGAAAAGCCGGCGGTCGATTTCTACAACCAGGATTTCTTCGCGCGCTGGACCAGCCACCTCGTCAAGACCACGCGCAAGCCGTGGATCGCGGCGGTGAACGGCTTCGCGCTGGGCGGCGGCTGCGAACTGGCGATGATGGCGGACTTCATCATCGCGGCCGACACGGCGAAGTTCGGCCAGCCCGAAATCAAGCTGGGCGTGGCGCCGGGCATGGGCGGATCGCAGCGCCTGACGCGCGCGGTGGGCAAGGCCAAGGCCATGGAAATGTGCCTGACCGGGCGGATGATGGGCGCCGAGGAAGCCGAACGCTCGGGCCTCGTCGCGCGGATCGTGCCGCTGGCGGACCTGCTGGCCGACGCGCTGAAGACGGCCGACACGATCGCCGCGATGCCGCCGGTCGCCGCCATCGCCAACAAGGAAATGGTCAACGCCGCGTTCGAGACCACGCTCGATCAGGGCCTGCTCCACGAACGCCGCCTGTTCCAGATCCTGACCGCCACCGAGGACAAGGCCGAAGGCATGGCCGCGTTCATCGAAAAGCGCCCCGGCGTCTGGACGGGGCGGTAAGTCCTGAATTGCCGGCAGGAGGGGAGAAGCATGAAAATCGCGTTCATCGGTCTCGGCAACATGGGCGGCGGCATGGCCGCGAATCTGGTCAAGGCCGGGCACGAGGTTCATGCCTTTGACCTTTCCCCCGATGCGCTGGCGCGGGCCAGGGACAACGGCTGCGCGACCTATACCTCGGTGCGCGAGGCGGTGCAGGGCGCGGAGGCCGTGGTCTCGATGCTGCCCAACGGCGCGATCGTGGACAGCGTCTATGGCGCCGACGTGATCGGACAGGCCCCGCAAACGGCGCTGCTGCTCGATTGCTCGACGATCGACGTCGCCACCGCGCGCAAGGTCGCGGCAGCGGCCTCGACCGCCGGCTATGCCATGGTCGACGCCCCCGTCTCGGGCGGGATCGCCGCCGCGAACGGAGGCACGCTGACGTTCATGGTGGGCGGCGATAACGCGGCTTTCGCGCGGGCGGAGCCGATCCTGGCGGCGATGGGCAAGGCGGTGATCCATGCCGGCGGCAGCGGCGCCGGACAGGCTGCCAAGATCTGCAACAACATGATCCTGGGCGCGACGATGATCGCCACCTGCGAAGCCTTTGCCATGGCGCAGAAGCTCGGCCTCGATCCGCAGGTGTTCTACGATATCTCGTCGAAGGCTTCGGGCCAGTCGTGGTCGATGACCAGCTATTGCCCGCTGCCCGGCGTGGGGCCGCAGAGCCCGGCGGACAACGACTACCAGGGCGGTTTCGCCACCGCGCTGATGCTCAAGGACCTCAAGCTGGCGGTTGCCGCGGCGCGCGATGCGGGATCGCAGGTGCCGATGGGCACGCGGGCGGAAGAACTCTACGAAGCCTTCGCCGCCGCCGGCAACGGCGGGCTCGATTTCTCGGCGATCATCCGCACGCTCTGATTCCGGCAACCTGGACCGGAAGCGCCGCGCGGATCAGCGCATCCGCGCGGCGATGATCCGGCCGATCGGGTCGCTGTCGCTTCCCGCCAGGCGCGTGGACGTGGCGCGGGCCGGAGCCGTTCGCGGAGCGCTGGTGGCAAGGCTCTGCCGGGCCGGGTGCCGCGCCGCCGGAGTCTGCGCGGCGCGCGATTCGGGTATGACACCCTTGAGGAAGTCCGCGCCGATACCGCGGCCAGCCGCGCTCCGCGCGGGCTCGGTGCGCGCCATCAGCGGCGCGTGCGCCGGGGTGGCCGTTTCTGCCGACGCGAGCACGGTCAGCCGCTCGTTCTTGCGCGGCTTTTCGTTATAGATGAAGCCGTTGACCGGCCAGCGCGTGGTCCCGAGATCGGCGATCGGGGCATACCACACGCGCACTTCGCTCCAATCGTTTTCGGGCGAAACGTCGACCGCGCGCACGTCTTTCTCGATCTGCCCGCGCCGGCCGTTGATCGGCGACCAGTTGGCATGGCGCAGCAGTACCGTGCGCGAATCGATAATCCGGCTAACTGCCGCGACATGGCCCAGTTCCATGCCGCCATAGGGGCGGAAGCTCATCACCGCGCCCACGCGCGGCTGGCGGCCACGGGCATAGCGCCCCGCCGCCTGATCCCACCATGTCAGCGCATCGCCATAGATGCCGATGCCGGAAACCTGCCGCGCATAGGGCACGCACTGGAGATAGGGCAGCGCGTCCGAATCACCATCCGCATCCTGCTGGCGCGTCATCGCGGCCGCGCCCGCTGCCTGCAACGCCGCGGGCGCGGCTTGCGCCACGTTCGCTGAGCCCCATACGGCCCCCGATACGGCCAGTGCCGCGATTTTGCCGGTCAATCCCTTCATGCCGGCAATTTTCTGCCGGTAAGGTAAGAATCACCCTCACCGATGTAGTTAACATGCGTTTAAGGCGATGAACGGCGATTACGGAGGTGCGGAAAGGCCGGTTTACGGGCGGTTCGCGCCAAACCGTCCTTGCCATCGCCGCGCGCGCGGGCCAACGGTGGGCGATGCATCCGCAAGTTATCATCATCGGCCGCCCCAACGTCGGCAAGTCCACGCTTTTCAACAGGCTTGTGGGGAAAAAGCTGGCGCTGGTGGACGATCAGCCAGGCGTCACGCGCGATCGCCGCTTCGGCGAAGCGACGCTGCTCGGCCTCGAATTCACCATCGTCGATACCGCCGGTTGGGAAGACGAAGATCCCTCCAGCCTGCCCGGCCGGATGCGCCAGCAGACCGAGGCTTCGTTGACCGGCGCCGATGTGGCGCTGTTCGTGGTGGACGCGCGCGCCGGCATCACCCCGCTCGACGAAGAGATCGGCCGCTATCTGCGCGAACATACGCTGCCGGTGATTCTCTTGGCCAACAAGGCCGAAGGGCGCGCGGGCGAAGCGGGGCTGCTGGAAGCCTATTCACTGGGCTTCGGCGATCCCGTGGGCGTTTCGGCCGAACATGGCGAGGGCATGGGCGATCTGTTCGAAGCGCTCTACCCGCTGATCGGCGAACCCGAAGCCGATGCCGACGACGGCGAGGAAGACGGTGAAGAACCTGAATACGATCCCGAATCGATCCTGAAACTGGCCGTGGTCGGGCGGCCCAACGCGGGCAAGTCCACGCTGATCAACCGCCTGCTGGGCGAGGATCGCCTGCTCACCGGGCCGGAAGCGGGCATCACCCGCGATTCGATCGCGATCGATTGGGACTGGAACGATCCCAAGAGCGGCAAGGCGCGCCCGATCCGCCTGATCGACACGGCCGGCATGCGCAAGAAATCGCAGGTCGTCGAGAAGCTGGAAAAGCTGTCGGTCGCCGACGCGCGGCGCGCGATCGATTTCGCCGAAGTCGTCGTCCTGCTGCTCGATGCCACGCGCGGGCTGGAGCATCAGGACCTCAAGATCGCCTCGATGGTGCTGGAGGAAGGCCGCGCGCTCGTCATCGCGATCAACAAGTGGGACGTGGCCGAGGATGCCAGCGGCCTTTTCAACGGCGTGCGCGCCGCGCTGGACGAAGGGCTGGCGCAAGTGCGCGGCGTGCCGCTGGTGGCCGTATCGGCGCGCACAGGCAAGGGGCTGGACACCTTGCTGTCCGTGGCCTTCGACATCCGCGATTCCTGGAGCCGCCGCGTGCCGACCGCCGCGCTCAACCGCTGGTTCGACGATGCGCTATCCGCCAATCCGCCGCCGGCCCCCGGGGGCAAGCGGATCAAGCTGCGCTACATTACGCAGGCCAAGACGCGCCCGCCCGGCTTCGTGCTGTTCGGCACCCGGCTGGACATGCTGCCCGAAAGTTACCGGCGCTACCTGATCAACGGAATCCGGCGCGAGCTGGGGTTCGATGCCGTGCCGATCCGCCTGACGCTGCGCAGCCCGAAGAACCCGTTCGCGAAGTAACGCGGGCGGGCGCGCGCTCAGTCGTGCGTCTGCACTTCCCAGGTGGCGTGGGCCACTGCGTGCGTCCGTTCCAGATGCGCGGCGATCGCATCGAGATCCTTCTCGGCGGCCGCCGTGCTGACCAGGCGAGCACGGACTTCGACCGTGTCCTCGGCGCGTTCGACCAGTTCTGTATCGGCGACCGGATAGCGCATCAGTTCGAGGTGATCGACCAGCAGGTCGCGCAGCCTGTCGGCGCTGGCCGCGTCCGTGGTGACCGTCACCCAGTATGTCGCTTCCAGCGATGCGGCGGCCAGCGGGATGCGGTTGATCGCGTTCACGACAAAACGCAGCAGCGTGTTGCCGGCCACCACGAACACGGTCAGCGTCGCGGCTTCGGCCAGCATGTCGGTGCCCGCGCAGGTGCCGACGGCGGCCGAGCACCAGAGTGTGGCCGCCGTGTTCAGGCCGCGCACGTTCTTGCCCTCCTTCATGATCACCCCGGCGCCCAGGAAACCGACGCCCGAAACGACATACGAGATCACGCGCACCGCTTCGGCATCGCCGGCCAGGCGCTGGCCCAGATCGACGAACGCCGCCGCGCCCAGCGCCACCAGCGCGTTGGTCCTGAGGCCCGCCGTGCGCTGGCGATACTGCCGTTCCGCCCCGATCAGCGCGCCGAACAGCAGCGCCGCCGCGTAGCTCACCAGCGAATCGAGGTAGGGCGTCAGATGAAAGGTTTCCTGAAAGCGCATCCCGCACCGCCTGTTCCGTGGCTATCCGCCGGCGAATCCCCGACCCGCCCATGCGACAGGACTGTGACGGTGAAAAGACCCGCCGTCAGCGCCGCCGCGCGCCCGCGCGGCCCGACCCCAGCGCGGACAGGCCACGGGCGGTGATGAAGGCGGCGAAATCCCCGCCCGGTATGGGGCAAAGGCCCGGGTGCAGCGGCCGGTTGAACAGATAGGCATCGGCGCGGACGGTGCCCTGTCCCGGCACACGAACGGTCACCGTGCGCCGGCGATACTCCGACCGCGCGGGCCGGCGCGGATCGCAGTTCTCGTAGGAATCCAGCAGCCGCAGCGTGGCGCGGGTGAAGCGCGGCCCGCTGTCATAGACATAGCCGAACACGCGGCCGGATACGCTGCCGGCGCTCACGGGCGTCAGCACCGGATACCAGCCTTCGCCGTGGCGCACCGCGTGCAGCCGGCCGCGTACCCAGCCCCGCCGCGCCGGGCCGAGCAGCGGCAGCACGGCGCGCGTCACCGGATTGTCGTGGGCATGGGTCAGCGTGCCGTAGAAGAAGAACCGCTTCTTCACCGCGCCCGCCCGTTCAATGCCATCGGTTCAAGGTCGCTGGTTCATGGCCGCCGCGCTCAGTGCCCGCAGGCCAGCGCCTCGACCACGTCGTCGAGCCGCGCCGGATCGCCCAGCGCGATGACATGGCCGTCCGACCCGGCGTGCAGCGGGTTGCCGTTCCAGTCCGCCATGGTGCCACCCGCGCCTTCGACCACGGGCACCAGCGCAGCCCAGTCGTGTAGTTTGAGGTTGGCCTCGCAGACGACATCGATGTGCCCGGTCGCGAGCATGGCGTAGTTGTAGCAATCGCCGCCCATGACCATGCGTTTGTGGTCGGTCTTGGCGGCCAGGCCCATGAAATGCGCGCCATCATGATCGTCGAAATAGTGCGGGCCGGTGGTGGCCAGCGTGGCATCGGCCAGGTTGCGGCAGGCGCGGGTGCGCACCGGTTTGCCGTTCAGCGTGGTCGGACGGCCGGTCGCGCCCACCCAGCGTTCGCCGGAAATCGGCTGGTCGATCACGCCCAGCACCGGAAAGCCTTCCACCACCAGCGCGATCAGCGTGCCGAACAGCGCGCGGCCGGCGAGGAAGCCAGTGGTTCCATCGATCGGGTCGAGCACCCAGCTCCGGCCGGACGACCCGGTGGTCGCGCCGAACTCCTCGCCGATCACGGTATCGCGCGGTACTTCGGCGGTCAGGATGCGGCGCATCGCTTCTTCCGCCGCGCGGTCCGCCAGCGTTACCGGGGTGGCATCCCCCTTGCGTTCGGCTTCGACAGAGCGGAAATAGGGGCGGATGGCTTCGCCGGCGGCATCAGCAAGGCGCAGGGCGAGGGCGATATCGTCGTCCAGTTTCATGGGCTCTGCTTTGGCCCGGCGCCGGCGCGCCGGTCAAGGACAACGCGGCGAACGTCATCTAAAGGACGTGGCCCCTGTGCGCAAACGCACCGGCAGGCAGTGCGCCAGATCACCCATGTCGACCGGGAAGCTATTGACGGCGCAAGCAAACTTTTACCATGGGCGTGACCGGTGCCACAGACGCGGCTATGGCGGGGGAGTAGGTGGCGGACGGCGAGCTGTTCGTCATTCGGGGAGCAACAATGTCACGCAATTCGAGGCCGGCGATCGATCGGTCGATCGCGTCCGCGGCGGGGGTGTCGCGCGACGGCCAGCCATTGTCATACAACCGCGCGCCCGCGGCGGATCTCGCGCCGTGGATCGGGCGTCTCTATGTGACCGTCGTGGAGATGCCGGACGATTATCTCCTCGATTGCGGCCTGTTCAACGATACCCCGTTCATTCGCATCCAGTTGCGTGGTCAATGGACCGCCGATACCGCCGACGGGCGCCTGCATTCCGAAGGCGATGCGCTGTTCTTCGGCCCGCACACCCGCCGTATGCCGGTTTCGGTGCGCGGCAGCTTCACCAGCGTAGGCCTTACCCTGCGTCCGGGCGCCTGCCATGCGCTGCGCGGTCCGGGCGCGCGCGACCATCTCGACCGCATCTGCCCGCTGGACGACATGGGCCTTTCCAGCAGGCGCTGGCTGGACCTGTTCGATCCCGACGGCACCCCGGAGGACTGGTGTCGCGCGATGGAAGACGAAATGCGCCAGATCATCGCGGGGCGCGGTGGCGAAATTCCCGAATTGCTGACCGCGCGCTTCGAGGCCGAGGCTTTCGTCGATCCTTCGATCACCGTCACGCGCTTTGCGCGGGAAATGGGCGTGGAGCAGCGCCGGCTGGAACGGTGCGTGCGCCGGGATTTCGGAATGCCGCCCAAACAGGTGCTGCGTCGCGCCCGCGCGCTCGACATGGCAAGCCACCTTCGCGGCGTGGCCGACCACGACGAAGCCGAAGCGCTGTCGCTGCGGTACTACGACCAGAGCCACCTGATCCGCGAGTTCACCGACCTGTTCGGCATGTCGCCGCGCCAGTTCGTGGCGCGGCCGCAACCGCTGATGACCCTGGCGCTGGAAACGCGCCAATCGCGGCGGCTGGAAATGATCGAACGCATTCAGCCCGGGCAAATCCGCCCCTGGCAGTAAACCGCGCGGCGCCACGCCGGCGGACGGCGCGGGACCAGATCAGTCGAACAGGCTGGAGACCGAGCTTTCATCGGCAATGCGGCGCACCGCCTCGCCGATCAGCGGCGCGATGGTCAGCACGCGGATGCGGTTGCATTCCTTCGTCGCATCGGTCGGCAGGATGGTGTCGGTGATGACCAGTTCCTTGAGCGCGGACCCCGCCACGCGCGCGACCGCGCCACCCGACAGCACGCCGTGGGTGATGTAGGCCGAAACGCCGACGGCGCCCGCGTCCATCAACGCCTGCGCGGCGTTGCACAGCGTGCCGCCCGAATCGATGATGTCGTCGATCAGGATGCACATCCGCCCCTTCACGTCGCCGATGATGTTCATCACCTCGGACTGGCCGGGGCGGTCGCGCCGCTTGTCGACGATGGCCAGCGGTGCGTTGTCCAGCCGCTTGGCCAGCGCGCGGGCGCGCACCACGCCGCCCACGTCGGGCGAAACGACCATCAGCGGCTGCCCGCCGTAGCGCGTCTGGATGTCCGCCGCCATGACGGGGGCGGCATAGAGGTTGTCGGTCGGGATATCGAAGAAACCCTGGATCTGACCGGCGTGGAGATCGACCGACAGCACGCGGTCCGCGCCCGCCTCGGTAATCAGGTTGGCGACGAGCTTGGCCGAGATCGGCGTGCGCGGCCCCGGCTTGCGGTCCTGGCGGGCATAGCCGAAATAGGGGACAACAGCGGTGATCCGGCGGGCCGAGGCGCGGCGCAGCGCGTCGATGCAGATCAGCAGTTCCATCAGGTTGTCGTTGGCGGGGTAGCTGGTCGACTGGACGATGAACACGTCCTCGCCCCGCACATTCTCGTGGATTTCGACGAAGACTTCCTCGTCGGCGAAACGGCGCACCGAGGCGTCGGTCAACGGCAGTTCGAGATAAGCCGCGATGGCGCGCGCCAAAGGCAGGTTGCCGTTGCCGGACATGATCTTCATGCGTCGTTCCCCAATGAGCCAGAAAGCGTGGACTGACAGAATGAACCAGACGGACTGATGGTCTTTCCCGCGCCCTTAGCCCAAGATGACAGCTTTGCAACGGCAGAGACACATTCGTCCCCACCCTCGGCCCCTGTCGGGCCGCCACCCGCACGTCATTCCGGGCTTTGCCCTCGAACGAACGCATACGGACGCATGGTGACTTGCCCGCGCAGGGCGTTGCCGCCTAGGAACGGGGCATGGCCGATACTCTCACGATCACCCTTGCCCAGTTGAACCAGACCGTTGGCGATCTTGCCGGCAATGCCGACACGATGCTGGCCGCGCGCCGCCGCGCCATCGCGGAGACGGACGGCGCCTGCGATCTGATCGTGTTCCCGGAAATGCAGCTTGTCGGCTATCCGCCCGAGGATCTGATCCAGAAGCCGGCGCTGATCGAGCGCGCCGCGCTCGAGCTCACCCGGCTGGCCGAAGCCACGGCGGACAGCGGCCCCGCCATGCTGGTCGGCTCTGTCTTCGTGCGCGACGGTGCGCTGCACAACGGGGTGGCGCTGCTGGATGGAGGCAAGGTCGTCGCCACGCGCTTCAAGTACGAACTGCCGAACTACGGCACATTTGACGAGAAGCGCTATTTCCTGCCGGGCCCGTTGCCCGAGCCGGTGCTGTTCAAGGGCGCGATGCTGGGCCTGCCGATCTGCGAAGACATCTGGCACCCCGACGTCTGCCGCCATCTGGCCGAACTGGGCGCGGACATCTTCATCTGCGTCAACGGCAGCCCCTACGAGATCGACAAGGATGTGTTGCGGATCGATGGCGTGGCCAAGCGCCGCGCGATCGATACCGGCATTCCGCTGGCCTACCTGAACCGCGTGGGCGGGCAGGACGAGATCGTGTTCGACGGGGCGAGCTTCGTGGTCGGCCCCGAAGGCGCGCTGTGGGCGCAGCTGCCCGACTGGGAAGAGGCGATCGTCCATACCCGCTGGAACCGCGTGCCGGTGGGCGCCGGCTATCGCTGGCGGTGCGAGCCGGCCGAGGTCAACGAACCGACCGAACATCCCGAGGACATCTATTGCGCGATGGTGATGGCGCTGCGCGACTACGTGGAGAAGAACCGCTTCCCCGGTGTGGTGCTGGGGCTGTCCGGCGGGATCGATTCGGCGTTGTGCGCGGCGATCGCGGTCGACGCGCTGGGCGCGGACCGGGTGTGGTGCGTGATGCTGCCCAGCCGCTACACCAGCGCCGAAAGCCTTGAGGACGCGGCCGAATGCGCGCGGTTGCTGGGATGCCGGATCGACACGATCCCGATCGAACCGGCGGTGGCGGGCTTTGCCGAGATGCTGGCCCCCGCCTTCGCCGGCCGCCAGCCCGATCTGACCGAGGAAAACATCCAGTCGCGCATTCGCGGCGTCACGCTGATGGCGCTATCGAACAAGTTCGGACCGATGCTGGTGACGACTGGCAACAAGAGCGAGATGAGCGTGGGCTACGCCACGATCTACGGCGACATGAACGGCGGCTACAATCCGCTCAAGGATGCCTACAAGACCACGGTCTTCGCGGTTTCGCGCTGGCGCAACACGCGCAAGCCCAAGATCGGGCTGGGGCCGGAGGGCGCGGTCATGCCCGATCGGGTGATCATCAAGCCGCCCAGCGCCGAACTGCGGCCCGACCAGAAGGATTCGGATTCGCTGCCGCCCTACGACGTGCTCGATGCAATCCTGTTCGGGCTGGTGGAGCACGAACAAAGCGTGGAACAGCTGGTTGCCGAAGGGTTCGACCGCGATGTGGTGGTGCGGATCGAGCGGCTGCTGCACGTGGCCGAATACAAGCGGCGGCAGGCGCCCCCCGGCGTGAAGCTGGGAATGCGCAACTTCGGACGCGACCGGCGCTACCCGATCTCGCACGGCTTTCGCACGGCCTGATGCTTATTGCGAACGATTCGCATTGACTAATGCGGTGAGTGTACATACCCTTTGTTGCGAATTGATCGCAAGAAGGGAATTTCGATGCCTGCCCAGACCCACGGTACCGGCGCCGGAGCGCCGGGCGCGTTGCCCCAACGCTTCGCTGAAACGGTACGCGCGCTGGCCCGCCCGCAGGACATCCGCGCCCTGTCGCTGATCGGCCTGCACGTGGTGATGGCGATGCGGCTTTGCGCCTTGTTCGAACGGGCCGCGCGCGATCCGGTGCCGGACCTTGCCCAGCGCTACCGCAGCGTCGAGGCCGCCGTGGGCGTGCACGATCTGGTTCGCGCGATCGTGGCGACCTGGCCGGAGGCCTTCATGGTCAACCGGCCGTGCTGCCTTGCCATGTCGCCCGACGAGGCGACGCTGGCCGAATTGGTGCGCTCCACCGGCCTCGGTGACCGCGCGCGTTTCGACGCCACGATCGCCGGCTTCGTGCGAAGCGACCGGCACGAACGCCTGTTCGACGCCACCGTGCGCGCCGTCGCGCTGTTGCAGGCGTGCCCCGCTTAGCGGCGCGCGCTTTCCCAGCGCGCCTGTACGCGCCGCTCCAGCGCGCGGAACAGGGCATCGAGGTCCTCGCGGTCGATGTCGAGCACTTCGTCCCACTCCGCGAGCACCGCATCGAGATCGGCGATGTCGTACGTGCCGGCCCAGGTATCCCGTGGCAGGGCGCGCGCGGGCGCGGAATGATGCGGCCAGGGGTGGCCGGTCAGCTTGTTGTAGAGCCACCCGGAAGCCGCCAGCGCCAGCACGTTCGGGGCCAGGGGCATCAGCAGGAAAGACCAGCTCCAGCCGTTCGCGCCCGCGCCCAGCGCACACAGCAGCGCGCAGGCCCCGCCCGGCGGGTGCAGGCAGCGCGCCAGCGCCATCAGCGCGATCGCGCAGCCCACGCCAAGGCTTGCGGCGAGCCATGGCTCGGCGATCCAGTGGCCGGCCACGAGACCCACGGCGGCGGAGATCATGTTGCCTCCGATTACCGGCCAGGGCTGCGCCAGCGGGCTGGCCGGCACCGCGAAGACCAGCACGGCGGCCGCCCCCAGCGGCGCAACCAGCCAGGGCAGGCCGGCCACCCCCGTCCCGAACAGGCTTGGCCCGAACAGGCTTGGCCCGAACACGCCCGCCTGCGCGATGGACTGTTCGATAAGGCGCGTCAGCACACCCGCCACGGCGATCCCGATCAGCGCACCGATGGCGCCACGCGCCCAGCCCAGTCTGCCGCCGGCGGCGGGAAGGAAGGCCATGGGTTACTCCGCTTGAGACAGGACAACAAAAAAGGGGCCGGCAAGCGCCAGCCCCTTTTTCGAAATCGACCGTAAGGCCGAAAGACTTAGCGCTTCGAGAACTGGAAGCTGCGGCGAGCCTTGGCCCGGCCGTACTTCTTGCGCTCGACCACGCGGCTGTCGCGGGTGAGGAAGCCGGCGGCCTTGACGGCGCCACGCAGCGCCGGCTCGAACTTCGACAGCGCCTGGGCGATGCCGTGCTTCACTGCACCGGCCTGACCCGAGAGACCGCCGCCCTTGACCGTGGCGATGATGTCGTACTGGCCTTCGCGACCAGCGACCTGGAAGGGCTGGTTGATGACGAGGCGCAGCGTCGGGCGGGCGAAGTAGACTTCCTGATCGCGGCCGTTGACCACGATCTTGCCCGAACCGGGCTTCAGCCACACGCGGGCCACGGCGTCCTTGCGGCGGCCGGTGGCGTAGGAACGGCCATAGGCGTCCACTTCGCGATCGCGCAGCGGCGCGGGCGGAGCGGCGGGAACGACCGGAGCGGCATCATCCGAAGCGGCCGGAGCCTCTGCGGCCGGAGCGGCAGCGGTCAGGTTCTTGAGATCCGCCAGGCTCGAAACGGAATCGGTGGAGTTGGGGGTATCCGACATTATGCGCCCACCTTGTTCTTGCGGTTGAGCGAAGCGACATCGAACGCTTCGGGCTGGTTGCCGCCGTGCGGATGCTCGGTACCGGCATAGAGGTGGAGCGCGCGCATCTGGTCACGGCCGAGCGGGCCGCGCGGGATCATGCGTTCAACCGCCTTTTCGAGCACGCGCTCGGGGAAGCGGCCGCCCAGCACCTTGTCGGCGGTGACCGCCTTGATGCCGCCGGCATAGCCGGTGTGCTTGTAATAGGTCTTCGCCTTGAGCTTGTTGCCCGTGAGGCGCACCTTGTCCGCGTTGATGACGACGACGTGATCGCCGCAATCGACGTGCGGGGTGAAGCTCGGCTTGTGCTTGCCGCGCAGGATGTTGGCGATGATGACGGCGAGACGGCCAAGCACCAACCCATCGGCATCGATCAGATGCCACTTCTTTTCAACCTCGGCCGGCTTAATCGACCGGGTGACCTTGCTGAGAGCCTTCATGGCTGGAACGGTTCCCTAATCTGTGCACCGCACGCAGACAAAAGGCCCGCATCGCAGTGAGGAAGCGCGCCTTTGTTGCAAGAGCCCTGCCGAGTCAAGCATTCGCGCGGGTTTTCGGGGAGGTAAAATAATACCTTCCCGCTTCAACCCTGCTCTTGCGCGGTGTTTTGAGCGTTTTTACCGGTCTCCGCGACCAGCCAGGCGAGCGTGGCCGGTGCCGCCGCATCGGCGCGCCAACCGACGATCGCGGGGCAATCGTAAGGATGGATTTCCGCCAGTTTCGCCACGGCAGCTTCAAGGGCGGCGGCGGTCGTCTTGCCCAGCATCGCCACTTCCTCGCCAGCGCCGCGCTCGCCCTGCCAGGTATAAAGCGAGATCATGCCCGGCAGAATATTGGCGCAGGCGATCAGCCCGGCATCGAGCAGCGCGCCGGCGGCCGCTTCCGCGTCGGCGCGGCTGGCGAACGGGCACCAGATCAGCGCCGCGCCGTCCGCCATCGCGAATCAGCGCTTCTGGCCGAGCGCGTGCGCGCCCCACGTCGTCGCGGCTACCAGCAGTGCGCCGACCAGCTGGTGCGCCACCGCGATCCAGATCGCCACACCGCTCATCACCGTGGCGATGCCGAGCAGGATCTGCGTGCCGAAAGCGCTGTGGATGGCGATCGCGGCGGGCCGCGCCTGTGCCTTGCGCAGCTTGCGCCCCATCACCACCAGCACCGCCACCACCGCCCAGGCCCACCAGCGGTGGACGAAATGGACGAGGAACGGATCGGACAGGAAGGCATGCGCCCCGCCATGCGACCAGTCGATGCCAGCGGGAAAGAAACTGCCCTGCATCAGCGGCCAGGCGCCCCAGTTGAACCAGCCGCCGCCTGCTGCCGTGCCCGCGCGCAGGCCCGCGAGCAGCGCGCCGTAGAACAGTTGCAGCACCAGCATCGCCAGCGCCAGCCCTGAAAAGCCGGTCAGCCGCGAGCGCGCCCGGCCCCGCGCCAGCGCGCGCAGGTCCAGCGCGGTCCATACGAGGCCGGCCAGCGTCACCAGCGCCACCAGGAGATGCGCGGCCAGGCGGAAGTGGCTGACCTTGACGTCGTGGACGATGCCGGACTTCACCATCCACCAGCCCACCGCGCCCTGCAGCCCGCCCAGCGCCAGCAGCGCCAGCAGGCGCGGCTTGTAGCCTGCCGGAATGCGCCCCTTCACCCAGAACCACGCCAGCGGCAGCGCGAAGACCATGCCGATCGTGCGTGCCAGCAGGCGGTGGACCCATTCCCAGAAGAAGATGAACTTGTAGTCCGCCAGCGTCATGCCCGCCGGGCCGTTGACCAGCAGATATTGCGGCGTCTGGCGATAGGCGTCGAACTCGGCCTGCCACTGCGCATCGGTCAACGGCGGCAGGGCGCCGGTTACCGGCTTCCACTCGGTGATCGAGACCCCCGATTCGGTCAGCCGGGTGATGCCGCCGACCACGACGATCATCGCCACCATCGCCGCCACGATCAACAGCCAGCGGGCAATGGCCAGCGGCGCGGCGCGTACTTCGCGCGGGGCAGCGAACGGAGAGGGGATCGCGGATTCCATGGGCCTCAGCCTGTCCCACCGACATCGCTCCAGCGCAAGCGGGAATCCCGCACCGGAAACGTGATGCCCTCTTGTGCAATGATACAATGTAACATATATGCGCTGTCATGAATCACGCGCTGCAGGCCCTGCGTTCCCGGCTCGACCGGTTCGGCGTGCTCCTTTCGGGGCTGTGCCTGCTGCATTGCCTGGCTGGCGTGTTCCTGGTTGGCCTGCTGGGCGTGGGCGGCGGCGTGCTGCTCGACCCGGCGATCCACCGCATCGGGCTGGTGCTGGCGCTGACGGTCGGCGCCACCACGATCGGCCTTGGCGCGCTGCGGCACGGGCACGTCCTGCCGCTGGCCGTGGGCGGAACCGGCCTGGCGCTGATGGCGGCGGCGGTCGTGACCGGGCACGGCACGCAGGAAGCGGTGCTGACCATCGGCGGCGTGGTGCTGGTGGCGACGGCGCACCTCATCAACATGCGGCGCGGCTGCTGAGCGGCTACTGCTGTTCCTGCCCCTGAGCGCACGCTTGCGCGCCACGCCCCGCACGCTAAAGCGGCGGGCATGGATGCCAGCCCTTCCCCCGCTTCACTTTCTATCACTGTCAATGGTGAACCGCGCCGCGCCGCGCCGGGTTCGATCGCCGATCTGGTGCGTGCAATCGGGCTCGATCCGGCCAAGGTCGCGGTCGAGCGCAACGGCGAGATCGCGCCGCGTTCGACGCTGGCCGACGTCGCGCTGGCGGATGGCGACGTGCTGGAAATCGTCCACTTCGTGGGCGGCGGGCAAGAGGAAGGAACACAGGCCGTGAACGACGATGACAGCTGGACCGTGGCAGGCCGCACCTTCCGCTCGCGCCTGATCGTGGGCACCGGCAAGTACAAGGACTTCGCGCAGAACGCCGCCGCCGTCGCCGCCTCGGGCGCCGAGATCGTCACCGTCGCCGTCCGCCGCGTGAACATTTCCGATCCCAAGGCGCCGATGCTGACGGACTTCATCGATCCCAAGGCGATCACCTACCTGCCCAATACCGCCGGCTGCTTCACTGCCGAAGACGCGATCCGCACGCTGCGCCTGGCGCGCGAGGCGGGCGGCTGGGATCTGGTGAAGCTGGAAGTGCTGGGCGAAGCGAAGACGCTCTACCCCGACATGCGCGAAACACTGCGCGCGACGGAAATCCTGGCCAACGAAGGCTTCCTGCCGATGGTCTACTGTTCGGACGATCCAATCGCGGCGAAGCAGCTGGAAAGCGCCGGCGCGGTGGCGGTGATGCCGCTGGGCGCGCCGATCGGTTCGGGCCTTGGCATCCAGAACCGGGTGATGATCCGCCTGATCGTGGAAGGCGCCAGCGTGCCCGTGCTGGTCGATGCCGGCGTGGGCACCGCATCGGACGCGGCGGTGGCGATGGAGCTGGGCTGCGACGGCGTGCTGATGAACACCGCGATCGCCGAAGCGAAGGACCCGGTGCGTATGGCGCGAGCGATGAAGCTGGCCACCGAGGCCGGCCGCGAAGCCTATCGCGCCGGGCGGATGGGCACGCGGAAATACGCCGATCCCTCCAGCCCGCTCGCCGGCCTGATCTAGCGCCAGGAGCCTTTAACGAGCCTGGGTCCGGAGCCTAGGCAGCGGCGGAAACGGCCTCGCGTTCGTCGCGCGCCAGCCGTTCGACCAGGCGGTTGTACAGCACCACGCCCTTGTCGAACGTCACCGGCATGACCGGGCGGGCGGGATCGCGGTCGATCACCTTCTGCTGCGCTTCGATCATGGTCTTGTCCTCGGCGAAAGCCATGCCCGCCACCCCCATCAGCCGGTCGCGCAGCGCTTCATCGCCATGATCGCGGTGCGGCCCCCAGCTGAAGAAATAGCGGCTGGTGCGGTCGGTCAGCGCGGTCACGGCCTGGCTGGTGAAGGTGACCACGGTCCTGGGCAGATCGGGCGACGGCGGCGCATCGCGCAGCCGGTCGGCGGTTCCGGCGGGATAGCTGGCGCTGGGCATCAGCAGGATGCCCGGCACGTGGTATTCGTAGCAACTCCACAGATCGACCGGCTCCAGGCCACCGTTGATCGTGCTGCGGTTCTGCCCGCGCACCCAGCGTTCGAATCGCACCCCGCGCGGAAGCTGGGTGACCTTGGGCCGGGTGCGCGCCCATTCCTCGTCCGCGCCGAAGCTGTTGGCGTGAACGAAGGCCAGATGCGTGAAATCGCACAGGTTGTCGTGGATCAGCCGGGCCTGCGCATCATAGTCGAGCTGGCCCCGGCCGAGAATGTAGTCCGGATCGTCGAACCCGACGGCCGGCGGGATCAGCGCCGGATCGGCCCGCGCGGGATCGCCCAGCCAGACCCAGATCCAGCTGTGCCGGTCCACCACGGGATAGCTGCGCACGCGCGCCGTGGCGGGGATCGTATCCTGCCCGGGAATCTCGCTGCACCGGCCGTCCGCCTCGAACCTCAGGCCGTGGTACAGGCAGCGCAGCGCCTCGCCCTCGCACCGGCCCAGCGACAGCGGCGCCAGCCGGTGAACGCAGCGGTCCTCCAGCGCCACGATGCGCCCGCTCTCGGCGCGGAAGATCACCACGGGATCGTTGGCCATGGTGATCGCGAAGGGCCTGCCCGCTTCCAGGTCCATCGACCAGCAGGCCACGTGCCAGGCGTTGCGCACATGAATCATCGGGCTTCTCTCCCAAAAACCGATGGCCCGAGTTTACTTAACGTCGTTAAATTGTCAAACGGGAACGATGGCCCGTCACCGCGACATTGCGCTCGATCGCTCCGGCATCGTTGCCGCCGCCTTTGCCCTGCTCGACGAAGCGGGGCTGGATGGCGTGACGATGCGGGCGCTGGCGGCGCGGCTGTCGGTGCAGGCACCGGCGCTGTACTGGCACGTGCGCGACAAGGCCGCGCTGGGCGGGCTGATGGCCGAAGCGCTCTACGCCGAGGCGCGCGCCGGCCTGCACGACGGCCTCGACGCGCGCGCATGGCTGCTGGCACTGGGCCGGGGGCTATGCCGCAGCCTGGCGCGCCATCGCGATGCCGCCCGGTTGCTGGCTTCGGCGCGACCGCTCGCGCAGGCCAGCGACGAAACGGCCGCGGGCATGGCCGCGCCGCTGGTGCAGCGCGGGTTCAGCCGCGAACAGGCGCTGGAAGCGCAAGCCGCCGTCCTGTCGCTGTCGCTGGGCTGGTCGATCTATCGCGAAAACGCCGCGATGCACGCGTTCCTGACCGGAATGTTCGATCTGGAGGAAAGTTTCGAGCACGGCCTGCGGGTGCTGGTGGACGGCCTCGTTGCCGAGGCCGTCCCCGCTTCGTCCTGATCCCGCCCCGGCGCTATTGCGCCACGCCCGCCGCCGCGAGCACGGCCAGCGTGAGGATGTCCGGCGCGATCGCGGTCATCGGCGCGATCTGCACCGGCTTTTCCATGCCCAGCAGCATCGGCCCGATCACCGCGTTGCCCGCCAGTTCGCGCAGCAGCTTGGCCGAGATGTTGGCCGATTGCAGCCCCGGCATGATGAGCACGTTGGCCGGCCCCGACAGGCGGCTGAACGGGTAGTTCGCCATGACCTTGGGGTTGAGCGCGGCGTCGGGCGCCACTTCGCCTTCGTATTCGAAGCCGGGGTTCGCCTCGTCCAGGATCGAAACCGCGCCACGGATCGGCTCCACCCAGCGCCCCATCGGGTTGCCGAACGTGGAGAACGACAGGAACGCCACGCGCGGTTCGTGGCCCATGCGGCGGGCGACGTCCGCCGTTTCGACGGCGATATGGGCCAGGTCTTCGGCGCTCGGCCGCTCGTTGACGGTCGTATCGGCCAGGAACACGGTGTAGTTCTTGGCCACCATCAGGTGAATGCCGAAGGGCACCTTGCCCGGCGCGGGATCGAGCACCTGCCGCACTTCCTTCAGGGTCTGCGAGAAGGTGCGCGTCATGCCGGTGATCAGCGCATCGGCATGGCCAAGCTTGACCAGCGCCGAGGCGAAGACGTTGCGGTCCTGGTTGACCATGCGGCGCACGTCGCGCTCCAGGAAGCCCCGCCGCTGCAGCCGTTCGTAGAGCATCTCCACCATCGCCGGCACGTGCGGGCTGATCGCCGAATTGTGGATCTCGTAGCTGTCCGGATTGCCGATGCCGAGTTCGACGAGCTTTTCGCGCACCACCTGGTCGCGGCCCACCAGCACCGGTTCGCCATACCCGAAATCGCGGAACTGCACGGCGGCGCGCAGCACCACCTCGTTCTCCGCCTCGGCGAAGACCACCCGCTTGGGGTTGCGCTTCACCTGCGCATAAACGTTGGTCAGTACCGAGGTCGTCGGGTTGAGCCGTGCCTTCAGATCGTGGCGATAGACGTCGAAGTCCTCGATCGGCTTCATCGCCACGCCCGAATCCATCGCCGCCTTCGCCACCGCGGAGGAGACCACTTCCATCAGGCGCGGATCGAACGGCGCGGGGATGATGTAGTCATGCCCGAACTGCATCGACTGCCCGCCATAGGCGGCGGCGACTTCCTCCGGCACCGGCCGGCGGGCCAGCTCCGCGATCGCTTCCGCGGCGGCGATCTTCATCTCCTCGTTGATCGCGGTCGCCCGAACGTCCAGCGCGCCGCGGAAGATGAAGGGGAAGCCCAGCACGTTGTTGACCTGGTTCGGATAGTCCGAACGGCCCGTGGCGATGATGCAGTCCGGCCGGGCCGCCTTGGCTTCGGGCGGAGTGATTTCCGGATCGGGGTTGGCCATCGCGAAAATGATCGGCTGCGGGGCCATGGCCTTGACGTATTCCGGCTTCAGCGCGCCGGCGGCCGACAGGCCCAGGAAGATGTCCGCGCCCACCAGCGCCTCTTCCAGCGTGCGCGCCGGGGTATCGACGGCGTGCGCGCTTTTCCACTGGTCCATGCCATCGGACCGGCCGCGCCAGATCGTGCCCGAACGGTCGCACATGATGACGTTGTCGTGGCGCACGCCCATCGCCTTGATCAGCGCGGTGCAGGCGATCGCCGCCGCGCCCGCGCCGTTGACCACGACTTTCACGTCCTTGAGATCGCGCCCGGTCAGGTGGCAGGCATTGACGAGGCCGGCGGCGGTGATGATCGCGGTGCCGTGCTGGTCATCGTGCATCACCGGAATCTTCAGGCGTTCGCGCAGCGCCTGTTCGATGATGAAGCATTCGGGCGCCTTGATGTCTTCGAGGTTGATGCCGCCGAAGCTGGGTTCGAGCAGCGCCACCGCGTTGATGAAGGCTTCCGGGTCTTCGGTGGCGACTTCGATGTCGATCGAATCGACGTCGGCGAAGCGCTTGAACAGCACCGCCTTGCCTTCCATCACCGGCTTCGAGGCGAGCGCGCCCAGATTGCCGAGGCCCAGGATGGCGGTGCCGTTGGAGATCACCGCAACGAGATTGCCCTTGGCGGTATAGTCATAGGCCGTCGCGGGATCGTCCGCGATGGCGCGCACGGGAACGGCCACGCCAGGCGAATAGGCAAGGCTCAGATCGCGCTGCGTCGCCATGGGCTTGCTGGCGATGATCTCGATTTTGCCGGGCCTGATCGTGTTGTGGTAGAACAACGCCTCGCGTTCGGTGAAACGGACGTTGCTTTCCTCTGACATGCAAATGCTCCCACGCTGGGTGGACCGGACAGGGCCGGCCGGGCGGTGTCAGAAGTCCCTAGGCTTCCAGTTCGGAAAACCCAAGGGTCTGACGGCAAAAAGCAGACTGCGCCCATCCTGCCATACCAGCTGGAGGCGCGGATCGGGGCGGCGCGGCAGGCCGGTATCGATCAGCCAGACATAGTCCACCCGCTCGATCGGCGCGTACTTGAGCGCGGAATCCACGCTGCGCAGCCGGCCGCTCTGGCAATTGGGCGACCACACGAATTCGGATGGATCGGCGGTGAAGTTGCGGCCGGGGCGGAAGCGGGGCACCACCATGTGCAGCCCCGGAACCGCCCAGTTGTCGTTGACCCACGCCTGCCGGTAGAGGCTGGCAAGACTGGCCAGGTGATCGCGCCGCGTGCTGCGCCAGCTTTCCTCGATGCAGGTATGTTCGACGAAAGCCAGCACGCGGCTGCCGGGCTGCACGTGATGCAGCGCGGCAAGCTGGCGCTTGTAGTCCTGCGCGTAGTCCGCGAAGCTGGCCCCGGTGACCACCAGGCGCACGCCCAGCAGCGCCATGCCGATATAGGCCACGGCGCGGGCATAGGAAGGCTTCGCCCGGCTCCAGTCCTGCAACGCCAGCAGCAGCATCGCCGCCACCGGCAGCAGGCGGATATCCACGAAGGCGCTGCCGTTGATATCGCTGGGAATGGCCACGAACAGCAGCAGCACCAGCAGGCCGGGCAAGCCCTGCCGCCAGCTCCACCGCGCGCCGGCCAGCCAGCCGCACAGGATCAGCCCGAAGCAGGCGATCGTCGTCGCCGCATCGAGCACCAGCGACTGGTCGCGCAGCGTCAGCACGAACGACCACGCCTTCTGGTCCCAGCGCCAGCGGTTCATGCTGGCGACCGGTTCGGGCGAGAACGTCTTCCACAGCACCACCACCAGCACCGTGGTCAGCAGCGGCCAGCAGGTGACGAACAGGCGCTTGGCGATCGCCTTCCAGTCCAGCTCGCGCGCCAGCGGGCGCCAGCGCGAAGGCCGCCAGCTTCCGGCGGGGAGCCGGTCGATCTCGCGCCCCAGCGCCGCGCCGCCGACCAGCAGCGCCAGCAGCACGCCGCCGATGGCATGGCACAGCATGGCGACCGGCTGCGCCACGATCAGCATCGCGGCGCGCTTCTTCGGCTGGTTTTCGAGCCAGACCGAGGCGGCGAAAGCCGACAGCGAAAGACCGGTGGCAAGAATGTAGTTGAGGAAACCTGTCAGCAGCGGAAAGCTGAACACGAACATCAGCGCCCAGGCGGTGGCATGGCCACCGCGCGGATTGAGCACACGCGCCGTGGCAAGGCCGCCGCCGGCGAACAGGCCGGTCGCCAGCACCGTGCTCCACCACCCGGCGGCCAGAATGCCGAACTGCGCGCCCAGCAGCTTCATCAGCACACCGCCGCCGATGTTCAGCGTGAACACCCATTTCCAGGTGAAGTAGCGTTCCAGCGGATTGCCGGGGCCGGCGGCCTCGATCGCGGCTGCGCCCATGTGGCCCGGCACGTCGATCAGCGGCGGCACTTCCACCAGCGCGAACGGCAGGCACACCAACAGGACCGTGAGCACGATGCCCGGCGCGGAGAGCCACGGGAGCGCCGCGGCATGCCAATCGAACGACCAGGCCTTGGGACGGCCTCTTTGCTGGCTTTGCATGAGCCCCTGTCGATATCCGGCTTCGATGGTTTGTGAAAACCCCGCGCTTCGTCTAGCCACTCGCGCCGTGACGCCAAATGCCCCAACTCCGATGATGGCGCAATATCTAGCGCTCAGACAGCAGGCGGGAGACTGCCTGCTGTTCTACCGGATGGGCGATTTCTTCGAGCTTTTTTTCGACGACGCGAAAATCGCCGCGCAAGTGCTGGACATCGCGCTGACCAGCCGGGGCGAACACGGCGGCGCGCCGATCCCGATGTGCGGGGTGCCCGTGCATTCGGCCGAATCGTACCTGGCCCGGCTGATCAAGGCGGGTTGCCGCGTCGCCATCGCCGAGCAGGTGGAAACGCCCGAGGAAGCGAAGAAGCGCGGCGGATCGAAGGCGCTGGTCGCGCGCGATATCGTCCGCTTCGTCACCGCTGGCACGCTGACCGAGGAAGCGCTGCTGGAACCGCGCCGCGCCAACGTGCTGGCGGCGGTGTGCGAGGTGCGCGGGCTCATCGGCATTGCCGCTTGCGACATTTCCACCGGCCGCATGGAGCTGGAGGAATGCGAGCCGGCAGCGATGGGCGCGGCGCTGGCCCGGCTGGGCGCGAGCGAGATCGTCGCCAGCGAGGACTGGGCCGATGCCCCGTTCGACGCGGTGCGGCGGCCGGGGCGCGGCTTTGACAGCAACGCCGGCGAGGCACGGCTCAAGGATCTGCACGGCGTGTCCACGCTCGATGGCTTCGGTGCGTTCACCCGGCCGATGCTGGCGGCGGCGAACGGGCTGGTCGATTACCTCGACCACGTCGGGCGCGGCCGCCTGCCGCTGCTGCTGCCCCCCGTGGCGCGCACGGCGGGCGGGCACATGGCGATGGACGAGGCGACGCGCGCCAGCCTGGAAATCCTTGTGTCCACCGGCGGCACGCGCAAGGGCAGCCTGTTCGAGGCGATCGACCGCTGCGTGACCGGCGCGGGCGCACGCCTGCTGGCCGAGGACCTTTCCGCGCCGCTGACCGACGCGCCGGCAATCCGCGCGCGGCTGGAACTGGTAAGCTGGCTGCACGACGATCCGCTGCTGCGCGGGGACTTGCGCGCGATCCTGAAGGCCGCGCCCGATATCGGCCGCGCGCTGGGCCGGGTCGTCGCCGGGCGGGGCAGCCCGCGCGATCTGGGGCAGCTGCGCGATGGCCTGTCCGAAGCCTGGCGGCTGCGC